>DATEQI010000333.1:0-11037 GCA_035272805.1 Alphaproteobacteria bacterium
AGTTCGTCCTGGTGCTGATCGCTTTTCTGGCACTGATGTACGCCTTCGCGCGCTCGGACTTCTCGGTCTTTGTGGTCGCCGAGAACTCCCATTCGACGATGCCGCTTGTCTACAAGCTGGCGGGCGTGTGGGGGAACCACGAGGGCTCGATGGTGCTCTGGGTGCTGATCCTGACGCTCTTCGGCGCGGGGGTCGCCACCTTCGGGGGCAATCTGCCCCCACCCCTTCAGGCGCGCGTGCTCAGCGTGCAGGCCATGATCGGGGCCGGCTTCTTCGCCTTCATCCTCTTCACCTCCGATCCGCTCGCGCGCGTGCTGCCGCCCCCCGCCGACGGGCGCGGGCTCAACCCCTTGCTGCAGGACCCCGGGCTCGCCTCGCATCCGCCCATGCTCTACCTCGGCTACGTCGGCTTCTCGATGGCGTTCTCCTTTGCCGTGGCCGCGCTGATCGAGGGGCGGGTCGACGCCGCCTGGGCGCGCTGGGTGCGGCCGTGGACGCTCGCCGCCTGGTGCGCCTTGACGCTGGGCATCGCGATGGGCAGCTGGTGGGCCTACTATACGCTCGGCTGGGGCGGCTTCTGGTTCTGGGACCCGGTCGAGAATGCCTCGTTCATGCCGTGGCTCGCGGGCACGGCGCTCCTGCACTCGGCGATCGTGGTGGAGAAGCGCGACTCGCTCAAGAGCTGGACCATCCTGCTCGCGATCGTCACCTTCTCGCTCAGCCTGATCGGCACCTTCCTGGTGCGCTCCGGCGTGCTCACCTCGGTCCACGCCTTTGCGACCGACCCGAGGCGCGGGGTGTTCATCCTGCTCCTCCTCGTGGTGGCGATCGGCGGCTCGCTTCTGCTCTACGCGCTGCGTGCGCCCGCGCTTCAGCCGAGCGGCCTGTTCGCGCCGGTGAGCCGGGAAGGGGCGCTCCTGCTCAACAACCTCCTGCTTGCGAGTGCTGCGGCGACGGTTCTGATCGGCACGCTCTATCCGCTCTTCCTCGACGCGATCGGCGGGCCCAAGATTTCCGTGGGCGCCCCCTACTTCAACATGACCTTCACGCCGCTCATGACCCCGCTCCTCCTCGCCGTCGTGGTGGGGCCGTTCCTCGCCTGGAAGCGCGCGGATCTGCTCGGCGCCTTGCAGCGGCTTTGGGTCGCGGCCGTTGCCGCCCTCGCGGCAGCCCTCATGACCCTTTACCTCCACTCGGGCGGCCCGCTCTTGGCCGTGCTCGGCATGGGGCTCGCCGCCTGGCTCGTGGTCGGCGCCTTCGCCGAGCTGGCCGAGCGGATCAAGCTTCTGCGCGCGCCGTGGCGGGAGAGCTGGCAGCGCGCGCGCCACCTGCCGCGCGCGAACTACGGCATGGCCTTTGCCCATGCCGGTCTCGGCATCACCTTGGCCGGCATCATCGCCATGACGGCGTGGAAGGTCGAGCTCATCCAGGTCATGCATCCCGGCGAGACCGTGCCGCTTGCGGGCTTGAGCGTGCGCCTCGATAGCGTCGAGCCCCACAGCGGCCCCAATTTCGAGGGCCGGCGCGCGACGCTCACGGTCAGCCGCGACGGGCGCCTCGTCGCCGCCATGTTCCCCGAGAAGCGCAACTTCCCGGTGGCCGGCCAGGACACCACGGAGACCGCGATCCACACCTCGGGGTTCGCCGACATCTATGCCGTGCTCGGCGATAGCGACGGCAAGGGCGGCTGGGCCGTGCGGCTCTACTACAACCCCCTTGCCCCCTTCATCTGGTTCGGCGCCGTGGTCATGGTGTTCGGCGGCCTCATCTCCTTGAGCGACCGGCGCTACCGCGTGGGCGCGCCCGCGCGTCGGCGCCTGCCGGCGGCGATCGCGACCGCACCCGGAGATTGAGCTCCCGTGAGGCGGCGTCTTATTTTCATTTTGCCGGCGCTGGTCTTTCTCGGTCTCGTCGCCGCCTTCTATGCCGGCCTTGACCGCGACCCGCAGCTCGTACCCTCGGCGCTGATCGGCAAGCCGGTGCCGCAATTCGCCTTGCCGGCACTGCTCGACGGCAACGCCGGCCTCAAAACCGCCGACCTCAAGGGCAAAGTGACCCTCGTCAACGTCTTCGCCTCCTGGTGCGTGCCCTGCCGCGCCGAGCATCCGCTCCTCATGCGCCTCGCCAAGGAGGGCCTGGAGCTCGACGGCATCAACTACAAGGACAAGCCGGAGGACGCGAGACTTTGGCTCGTCAATCTCGGCGATCCCTACAAGCGCATCGGCTCCGACCTCGAGGGCACCGTGGGAATCGACTGGGGAGTCTATGGCGTGCCGGAGACCTTCGTGATCGACCGCACGGGGACCATCCGCTTCAAGCAGGTCGGCCCGCTCTCGCCGGACGTGATCAACGATACCATCGTGCCGCTCGTGCGGCAGTTGTCGAAATGATGCGCTTGCTTGCATTTCATCTCGTCGTCCTCTTGGCGCTGCTCGCGGCGCCGGTGCTGGCGGTGCAGCCGAGCGAGATGCTCGCCGATCCGAGACTCGAGGCGCGCGCGCGGGCGATCAGCGAGGAACTGCGCTGCCTCGTCTGCCAGAACCAGTCGATCGACGAGTCCAACGCCGATCTCGCCCACGATCTGCGCGTGCTGGTGCGCGAGAGGCTCGTGGCCGGGGACAGCGACGCGCAGGCGGTGAAGTACATCGTCGACCGCTACGGCCAGTTCGTCCTGTTGAAGCCGCCGGTCGAGCCCGCCACCTACGTCCTCTGGCTCAGCCCGGCACTTCTGGTCCTCTTCGGTGCCGCGGGAATCTTCGTCTATCTGCGGCGCCGCCGCGCCCAGCTCGAGCCCGCGGCGCTGAGTGCCGCGGAGGAGGCGGAGCTGAAGCGGCTCATCGAGGAGGGCGGGCCGTGATACTCTGGCTCATCCTCGGCGCGATGACGGTTCTGACCGTGGCGATGCTTTTGCGCCCGCTCTTCTGGGGGACGAAGGCGACGGCCGCGCGCGATGCCTACGACCGCGAGGTCTATCGCGATCAGCTCGCCGAGGTGAAGCGCGAGGAGGCGCGCGGGCTCCTGGCACCTCTGGAGGCGCGTGCCGCCGAGCGCGAGATCGCGCGCCGGCTCATCGCCGCCCAGCCGGCCAAGGACGAGCGTGCCGCCGCACCACCGCCGGCAGCTGGGGCTCAGCCGGCAAGGGGCCGAAGTGCGAGGCGCTGGACAGCACTCGCGCTCGCGACGGCGCTGCCGCTCGCGGCCCTTGCGCTTTACCTTTATGTCGGCACGCCTACGGCCCCCGATTTTCCTCTCGCCTCGCGCGAGAAGGTGATGCAGTCGGAGGGCATGCACGATATCAACGAAGCCATCCCGCAGCTTGAGGCACGGCTCAAGGCGAAGCCCGACGACCTCGAAGGCTGGGTCCTGCTCGGCCGCAGCTATGCCTCGGTCGACCGCATGGCCGAGGCGGCCGAGGCCTATCGCCACGCCATGGCGCTTTCGAACAACGACCCCGACCTCGTCGCCGCTTACGCGGAGAGCAAGGTGCTCGAGGGCGGCGGGGCGGTGACGCCCGAGGCGCGCAAGCTCTTCGAGGAGGTGCGCGCGAAGGATCCCAAGAACGTGCCGGCACGCTTCTACCTGGGCCTCGTCAAAGTGCAGGAGGGCGATGTCGAGGCGGGAGTGCGCGAGTGGCTGGTCATTCAAGCGGAGGCGCCGCCCGACGCACCATGGCTGCCCGAACTCCACGGCGAGATCCAGCGCGTCGCCCAAGAGTACAAGCTCGACCTTGCCAAGCTGGTGCCGCCCGGCGCCAAGGTCATCCCGCCCATGACCGCAAAGCTCGATGCGGGTGCTGGCGGCACCGCTTCGGCCGGCACTTCGTCCGCTCCGAGTGCGGCCGACGTGGCCGCGGCAGAGAACATGAGCGATGAGCAGCGCCGGGAGATGATCCGCAGCATGGTCGAGCGCCTCGCCGAGCGGCTCAAGGGGCAGCCGGACGACCTCGCGGGCTGGCAGCGGCTCGCGAGCGCCTACGGCGTGCTCGGCGAGAAAGACAAGGCAGCCGACGCCGAGGCCCATGTCGCCAAGCTCGAAGGCGCGGCCAAGGGTGCTCCCGCCCAATCGCCGCCCCCTGCAGCTGCGGCTGCCGGTGCTTCGCCAGGGCCGGGTGCGGCCGACGTGGCCGCGGTAGAGAACATGAGCGATGAGCAGCGTCAGGAGATGATCCGCGGCATGGTCGAGCGCCTCGCCGCGCGGCTCAAGGGGCAACCGGACGATCTCGCGGGCTGGCAGCGCCTCGCGCGCGCCTACGGCGTGCTCGGCGAGAAAGACAAGGCAGCCGACGCCGAGGCCCATGTCGCCAAGCTCGAGGCTGCCGCCAAGGGTGCTCCCGTTCAATCGCCGCCCGCTGCGGCCGCGGCTGCCGGTGCTACGCCCGCTCCGAGTACGGCCGATGTGGCCGCGGCGCAGAACATGAGCGATGAGCAGCACCAGGAGAAGATCCGCGGCATGGTCGAGCGCCTCGCCGAGCAGCTCAAGGGGCAACCGGACAATCTGGCGGGCTGGCAGCGCCTCGCAAGCGCCTACAACGTGCTCGGCGAGCGGGACAAGGCGACGGAGGCGCTGGCTCAAGCAGCAGCCTTAGCACCCAAGGACCCCGACGTGCTGGTCGCTTATGGCAATGCGCTACTGGCTCAAGGAACCTCGGGCGACGCTCCGCCCGCCAAAGCAGCCGAGGTCATGCGCCAGGTGCTCGCCCTCGACGCCGGGCGCCGGGAAGCGCTCTGGGTCGTCGGCCTCGCCGACGCGGCGCAGGGCGACAAGCAGGCCGCGGCCGCGTTATGGGGCCGGCTCCTGGCGCAGCTCAGCCCGGGAACGCCCGAGTATTTGCAGGTCAAGGGCCGGCTCGACGCGCTCGGCGCCACGCGCTGAGCGCCGCCACCCCGACAGAATGCTATCGTTCACGCCCAGCCCTGTTCATCCGGGGAATCTCTGAAAGACGAGATAAACCATCACGTTATGGGATGGACGGGGACGGGGACGGGGGCGGGACGGCCGCTTCAGAATTTCGCACTCTGGGGCATTGAGCTCGATCAAGCTTTGCGGCCTGCGCCACCTCGCGCTATCGGCCTTGACGCAGATCAAGGAAATCCCGCCGCCGGACGCTAACATCCCGCCATCCTTCGCCGAAGGGGCAAATGTTTGCGAAAGTTCGGTGGAGTCGGGCATGAATGATGCGGTTACGACCGGCGCAACGGGTATTCAGCGAGGCAAGGCCCCTCGTCTCCCTACGTCAAGATTTCGCTCGCATCGGCGGCTCTATCTGACAGGGGCTCTCCTATTGGCGCTGCTCGTCGCCGCCGGCGCGGCTTGGTGGATCGCCAGCCTCGGCGCGGCCATGCATTACACAACGACACCGGTGGCGCGCGGCACGGTTGCCCGTGCCGTCACCGCGACCGGGACGATCAACCCGGTGCTGACGATCATTGTCGGCACCGCGGTATCCGGCGTCATCCAATCGCTGCAATGCGACTACAACACAAGAGTGACCAAGGGGCAGATCTGCGCCAAGATCGATCCTCGCCTCTTTCAGGCGATCGTCGACCAGGACAAGGCGAACTTGGCGGTGGCCAAGGCGCAGCTCGAAAAGGACAAAGCAACCCTCGAGTACACCAAGGCCAATTCCGGGCGCAACGACTTGCTGGCGCGGCAAGACTCGGTCGCTCAAGACACCGCTGACCAGTCGAGGAGCAACTACCATCAGGGGCTGGCGCAGATCCTGCTCGACCAGGCGATGATCCAGCAATGGGAAGCCCAGCTCGCGAGCGCGCTGGTCAACCTTGATTACACCGATATCGTTTCGCCGGTGGACGGCATTGTGGTGTCGCGCAACGTGACGCAGGGGCAGACGGTCGCGGCGAGCCTCACGACGCCGACATTGTTCCTGATCGCCACCGATCTCACCCTGATGGAGGTCGACACCAATGTCAGCGAGAGCGACGTCGGCAGCGTCAAGGAAAAGAACCCCGCGAGCTTCACGGTCGAGGCCTATCCCGACCGTACGTTCGAGGGCAGTGTCGTCCAGGTGCGGCAGGCGCCGCAAACGCTCCAGAACGTCGTCACTTTTGATGTCATCGTCGCCGTCGCCAACCCCGACCTGCTGCTGGTGCCGGGGATGACGGCCACGACCAAGATCGTCACCGACGAGCGCGACAATGTCATTCGGGTGCCCGATCAGGCGCTCCGTTACGTGCCCGCCGGTGCGGCCGCCACCGCACCCGCGCAGACTGCCGGCGCGGCGACCCGGCAGGGGCAGGTCTGGGTCTTGGCCAACGGCAAGCCCGTTCCCGTCGCCGCGACGCTCGGACTCGACGACGGCAGCTTTACCGAGATCGCCGGCGGAGAGCTGAAGGTCGGCGATCGGGTCATCCTGTCCGAGCAACGCGGCGGCGGGAGCGGAAAGTCGGCCGTCCCGCTGCCGCGGCTGTAGCATGACGGCAGCGCAAATGTCCGCCGCGGTCATCGCGGTCGAAGACGTGACCCGGACCTATCGCGTCGGCGACATCGACGTTCACGCGCTCGCCGGAGTCAACCTCACCGTCGAGCGCGGCGAGTTCGTGGCAATCATGGGCTCGTCAGGTTCCGGCAAATCAACCCTGATGTCGATCCTCGGTTGCCTCGATCGCCCCTCCACCGGGCGCTATCTGCTTGACGGCATCGATGTCGCGAGCCTCCCGGAGCCCGACCTCGCCCGCATCCGCAGCGAGCGCCTCGGCTTTGTCTTCCAGAGCTTCAACCTGCTGTCGCGCACGAGTGCCGCGGAGAACGTGGCCTTGCCGCTGCTCTATTCGGACGAGGGAAAGTCCGGGCGCAGCGCGCGTTTTGCCCGCGCGCAGGAGGCTTTGGCCCGCCTCGGGCTCGGCGATCGCGCGGAAAACACGCCTAGCCAGCTCTCCGGCGGCCAGCAGCAGCGGGTCGCGATCGCGCGGGCCTTGATCAATTCGCCGAGCCTGCTCCTGGCCGACGAGCCGACCGGCAACCTCGATACGCGCACCTCGCACGAGATCATGCAGACGCTGACGCAGCTCAACCGCGAGGAAGCTGTCACGATCGTCCTGGTGACGCACGAGTCCGATATCGCAGCCTACGCCAATCGCACGGTGACGATGCGCGACGGCCGCATCCTCAGCGACGAGCGCGAGAAGTCCCACATCCCCGCGCCACCTCCGGCGGCGACGGATCTGTCAATCTTTCACCCGCATTCACCTGCAGAAATGGCGAGCGGAGCGCCGCTTTCCTGGGCCTTCGGCCTGATGATCCTGGCCGCGGCGGTGCAGGCGCTCGCGCGCAACAAGATGCGCTCGGCGCTGACCATGCTCGGCGTCTTCATCGGCGTCGCCGCATTGATCGCGATGGTGGCCATCGGGCAAGGCGCCAACGATGCCGTGCGCAAGCAGCTCGCAAGCCTCGGCACCGACCTTCTCGTCGTCGTCCCGGGTGCGGTGACGAGCATGGGCGCCCGCGGCGGGTCCGGCAGCGCCTCGACCCTGACCGTCACGGACGCCCAGGCGATCCGCCGCGAGGGCGGAGCGGTCGGACAGGTCGCCTACCTGATCCGGCAGACAGGCCAGACCGAATACGCCAACCAGAACTGGATGACCACCATCCAGGGCGTTACCCCCAACTACCCGCCGATCACCAATTGGCAGATAGCCGCCGGCCGCGCCATCAGCAGCGAAGACCAGAGCAGCGCCGCGCTCGTGGTGGTGCTCGGCCGGACCGTCCTCAACAATCTCTTTGCGCCCTCGGACAATCCGCTCGGCGCCGTCATCCTGGTCAAGGGCGTGCCGCTCCGCGTCATCGGCACGCTCGTGGCCAAAGGCCAATCGACCTATGGCCAGGATCAGGACGATCTCGTCATGGTGCCCTTCAGCACTGCCGAAACCAAGGTGCTCGGCGTAGCGGCGCCGACGCAAGCGGCAACGACCAGCGCGATCTTTCTGCCGCCGCCCAATCCCTATAACATCCAGGCCCGCCTGAGCGGCTTCGTCAACCAGATCTACGTCCAGGCCAGGAGTTCGACCCAGGTTCAGGCGGCGATCGCGCAGGTGACCGCGACATTGGTGCTCCGGCACCGCATAAGGCCGGGGGACGTCAACGACTTCGCCGTGCGCGACCTCAGTCAGATCGCCAGCGCCGCGGAGGGCAGCAGCCAGGTCATGGCGCTGTTGCTCGCGGCCGTGGCCTCGATCTCGCTCCTCGTCGGCGGTATCGGCATCATGAACATCCTGCTGGTCTCGGTGACCGAGCGCACGCGCGAAATCGGCTTGCGCATGGCGATCGGCGCCCGCCGCCTGCATGTGCTGCTGCAGTTCCTCACCGAAGCCGTGTTTCTGAGCCTCGTGGGGGGCGTAGCGGGCATCCTCTTCGGCGTCGCCATGTCCGAGACGATCTCCCTCGTCGCCGGATGGCCGACACCGATTTCGGCAACCGCGATCCTCGGCGGGTTCGCTTTCTCGGCCGCGGTCGGGATCTTCTTCGGCTATTACCCGGCGCGCAAGGCGGCACATCTCGACCCCATCGAGGCGCTGCGCTACGAGTAGCGCACCGCCGTGATCGGGAGAGCGGTCATCGAGACATGCTTCATGGCGGCGGCTTCGCGCTCAGGCTGCACGTTCCGAATTCGGTGCTCGTTGAGTCGGGCTTGTAGGTCTGGAACGCGATGCTCCAGGACGACGGGTCGATGCTCAGGCTCACTTTGCCGCTGACGTAGCCGCTCATGGCGATTTGCGACATCGTGACGTTAGTCAGCGCTAGCGCGCTGCCATCCGGGTACACGGTGAGCGCCTTCGCGTCCTGATCGAACACGACGGTGATCGACCGGTTCTCGGCCGTGACATCCGTTTTCGGCCCCACCCTCGTTTCAAGGGAGGTCAGGTTGCAATCGAGCCGCTTGGGTGCCGCGAGTGCAGCGAAGGGCGACACCAGCAGAAGGGCCGCAGCAAGCGCGCCCAAGACGTCCACGGCTCTTGCACAGAACCGCCAATGATGCATGGCACTCCCCCGATTCGCAGCGCAACCGGCGCACGCTGGCGGCAGCGCCCTTACTTATTCGACATCCGCCGGCACGGTATCTTTCGTCGGAGCCTTTTCTGATGGAAGCATCAGCCGAGCCATTCCACACCAAACGATCCAGTTACGCAACTGAAGGCCAAATTGGCAGAGGCCCACGGCGCTCGTAAAGCTTGCCCTAATGGCTTTTAGCATGTTCTGGAACGAGAGCGGCATGAGCCGAAACCGGCTTGCCCGTGCGGTCGGCGTTCCGGGAAACGGCATCCGCGCGATCGTCAACGGCACCCGGGATGTCCGGCTGATACCGATCTGCGCCTGTGCAAGTTCTTCGCTCTCTCCGAGGGCTATTTCATGCGTCTTTAGAGCCCGGCCTCGAGCCGCCTCTTCAGAAATGCATCTCCCACTCGAGCCGCCAGCGTACCGTGCCGCTGGCCGTGGCGCGGGTGGCACCGAACAGGTAACCGGCCTCGTAGTTAAGCTTGCCGAGCTTGCCCAGCAGCAGCGAGCCGACCACGACGGGGCCGGCGATGAGCTGCTGGTTCTGGAGTTTGGCGAAGGGACTGGTACGCCCCGCGTCGCCGTAGATCTCCACGGCGGGGGAGGCGAGCCGAAAGACGTTCCAGCGGCTCTGCCAGGCGTAGCTGAAGTCCAAGCCGGGGACGTCTTGGTTGGGGCCGATCTCTTTGCTGAGGAAGAGGTTGAGGGTGTGGGTGGTGTGCCCGATGTCCTTCTGGATGAGCGGCCCGAACAAGGTGTCGTCGGGCGTGCCGCTGAGGGTCGAATAGGAATATTCCCAATAGAGGCCGAGGTCGGCCCAATATTCTCCGGGCTCGGTCAGCATGAAGGTGTTCTCCCAGGTGACCCCCTGGAAATGGGTGGTTTCGCCGAGGCCGGCGTCGCGCCCGAAATCGAGCTCGAGCTCGGGATGCCACCAGGAATTGACGCCGTAGCCGAATTCCGCCGTGTAGCTCGTCTCCCCGCCTTTCGCCGGGTTCCGGTCGATGGTGGCGGAGCCGTTGTGCTCGAGCTCGTACTCGCCTTCGTCGATCTCGTCAGGCGAGCGGATGTGGAAATCGGCCCGTGCCGCGAGCGGGAGGAGGAATGCTGCAAGGGCAATGGCAGCGAAGAGGCTCGTTCGCGGCCGCAGGACGGTCGTCGTCATGTTCGCGAGCTCCGGGATGACGGCGATGGGCGCTATTTCGCGATCAGAACGCCTTGCGCGGTGTCCTGATGGAAGTCGCCGAAGAATTTGTACTCGCCCTTGTCGAGCGGACCGAGGAAGACCGGAATCTCTTGTCCGGGCGGCACGATTTTTTCACGGTTCAATTCGAAGCTCTCGAATTCCTCCGCCGTATCGTCCTCGTTCTTCACCAAGAGCTTGAACTTGACGCCAGCCGGCACCTCGAGGCGCTCGGGCTGAAAGCGGTGGTTCTTGATGGTCAGATGCGGCTGGTCTTGCGCGCGCGCCGACCCGACTGGCCCGGCCAGCCCGGCCAGCCCGACCAGGAAGAGAAAGGCGGCAGCCAAGATGAATGTGCGCATCTCCGACCTCGTCTCTGGGTTTCGTTGTCTTTCTCGGCTCTTGTCGGGAACAGCTGGAGCGGGCACCTCTGTCGCCGGGCGCTGGCCGCAAGGGATAATGCAAATCATTCGCACTAGCAAGGGCAAAACACGCCTCCTTTGCAATCGTGCATGCCGCCCGTTGACGCCGCTGCAGGAATTTGAGATCATTGATATCACTGATCTCATAGAGGGAAAAAGCGTGGGAAATCTGCACGTGCGCAAGCTGGACGACGATTTGATCGCCCGCTTGAAGCGGCGCGCCACGCGGCACGGCCGCTCCACCGAGGCCGAGCATCGGGAAATCCTGCGCCAGGCTCTCGCCGCCGAGCTCGAGCCCAGCTTCGACACGTTGGCCGCCGAATTGCGCAAGCTGACCAAGGGCCGCAAACAGACGCCGTCGGAAGTCCTGCTGCGCGAAGGGCGCGAGGAGCGGTGAATACGCTCGTCATCGACGCCAGCATC
>DATEQI010000334.1:0-3057 GCA_035272805.1 Alphaproteobacteria bacterium
CCGAGCGCGAGCGGCGTGCCGCGCCGGGCGCCGATGAGGAGGCCCGGCCGGCCCGCGAACATGACGGCGAGCGCGAAGGCGCCGTGCAGGCGCGGCATCGCCTTCGCCATCGCCGCCTGCGGCGTCATCCCCTCCTCGAGATAGGCCGTGAGCAGCTGGGCCACCACTTCGGTGTCGGTCTCGGTGGTGAAATTGCGCCCGTGTGCCGCGAGCTCGTCGCGCAGCTCCTGGAAATTCTCGATGATGCCGTTGTGCACGACGGCGACCTTGTCGGTGGCGATCGGGTGCGCGTTGTTCTCGTTGGGGGCGCCGTGCGTGGCCCAGCGCGTATGGCCGATACCGGTCGAGCCCGTGAGCGGCTCCTGCTCGAGGCGGCGCGCGAGATTGCCGAGCTTGCCCTCGGCCCGGCGGCGCTCGATCACCCCGTTCGCCAGCGTCGCGATCCCCGCCGAATCATAGCCGCGGTACTCGAGCCGCCTGAGCCCGTCGAGAAGCCGCGGTGCCGCCTCGCCCTTGCCAATGATGCCGATGATGCCGCACATGCCGCCTCAGCCCTCGCGTTTCGCCTTGGCCTTCGCTTTCGCCTTGGCCGGCGCCGACGGCGCGGCACCCGCCTTGGCCGCCTTCTCCGCCCGCTTGCGCGCGCGGAACTTCTCGACCCAGCCGGGCCGCTGCACCTCGCGCGCGCGCGCGACCGCGAGCGCACCCTCGGGCACGTCGCGCGTGATCACGCTGCCGGTGCCGACGTAGGCGTCGTCGCCGATCTTGAGAGGTGCCACGAGCGAGGAATTGGTTCCGATGAAGACGCCCTTGCCGATGTCGGTGCGGTACTTCGAATAGCCGTCGAAGTTGCACGTGACGGTCCCCGCGCCGATGTTCGCACCTGCACCCACGCGCGCGTCGCCGAGATAGGCCAGGTGATTGGCCTTCGCCCCCGCCTCCACCCGCGTGTTCTTGACCTCGACGAAGTTGCCGATATGCGCGTCCTTGCCGATCTCCGCGTCGGGCCTCAGCCGCGCGAAGGGGCCGACCACGGCACCTTCCGCGATGCGCGCGCCCTCGATGTGGCAGAAGCCGCGGATCTCGACCCGATCCGCGACCTCCACCCCGGGGCCGAAGAAGACGTGGGGGCCGACCGTCACGTCGCGGCCGAGCCTCGTATCGTGGCTGAGCCAGACCGTCTCGGGGGCGATGAGCGTCGCGCCCTCGGCCATCGCGCGGGCACGCAGCCGGCGCTGCATCGCCGCCTCGGCAAGTGCGAGCTCGGCGCGGGAGTTGATGCCGAGGAGCTCGTCCTCCGGCGCCTCGATATAGGCGCAAGGGAGGCCGTCGCCGCGGGCAAGGGCGACGATCGATGTGAGGTAATACTCGCCCTTCTTGTTCCTGTTGTCGACGCGCTCGAGGAGCGGCAGCAGATGCCGGCCGTCGATCGCCATCACGCCCGAGTTGCAGAGCGGAAGCGCGCGCTCGGCGGCACTCGCGTCGCGCTCCTCGACGATCGCCTCGAGCATGCTTCCCTCGCGCGTGACGAGGTGCCCGTAGCCGCTCCTGTCGGCGGGACGGAAGCCGAGCACTACGACCGTCGGCCGGGGTTTCGTCCTTCGCGCCGCGAGCAGGCGCTCGAGTGTGGCGAGCGTGATGAGCGGGGTGTCGCCGAAGAGCACCAGCACGTCGCCCGCGAAGCCCTCGAGCGTCTCGCGCGCGGCCAGCACGGCGTGCCCGGTGCCGCGCGGCTTCGCCTGGACGACTGCGCGATGCGGCTTGACGGCGTCTCTGACCTCGCTCATGCCGGGGCCGATCACGACGACGCTCTCGCGCGGGCCCAAACGCTCGACCGTCGCCAACACATGGCGGATCATCGGCAGGCCCGCGATCCTATGCAGCACCTTGGGCAACGCCGATTTCATGCGGGTCCCGTTGCCCGCGGCAAGCACGACGGCGGCGACATTGGCCTTGGTCATGGCGCTCCGATCGGGTAAAGCTCTCGCCTCGAGAGAGGCGGCTGCGACACTGCCACAAGCCGCGACGTCGCTCAAACTCAACTTTTGTTAGCAATTGTAAGACCCTATGCAGGAGCGAGGCAAACCTCCCTTGAGCGCCGTCGTCTTCGACCTCGACGGCACGCTCGTCGACTCGGCGCCGGACATCCGCCGGGCGCTCAACCGCACGCTTGCCGCGGCGGGCCGGCGCGAGCTCGCGCTCGAGGCGGTCAAGCTCATGGTGGGCGATGGCGCCAGGCGCCTCGTCGCGCGCGGCTTCGCGGCGAGCGGGCCCGCACTCGAGGAGGGCGCGCTCGAGCGGCACTACCGACACTTCCTCGCCTTCTACGCGGGGGCGGAGAGCGCCCGCCTCACCCGCCCCTATCCGGGCGTCGTCGAGACCTTGGCACGGCTCGCAGCCCGTGGGCTGCGGCTCGGCCTTTGCACCAACAAGCCCGCCCAAGCCACCGCCGACGTGCTGCGGCAGCTCTCGCTCACCACCTTCTTCGACGCCGTGGTGACGCCCGAGGAGGTGCCGGCCCCCAAGCCCGATCCCGCCCATCTCCTGGCCGTGCTCGCGGCCCTAGAGGCGGCACCCGAAGAGGCCGTGATGGTCGGCGACAACGCGAACGACGTGGCCGTCGCGCGCGGCGCAGGCGTCGCGGTCGTGGCGGTGAGCTACGGCTACCCGCGCATGGCGCCTGAGGCGCTCGGCGCCGACCTCCTCATCGATGCCATGACGGAGCTGCCTGAGGCGCTCGAGCGCCTCAGGCCCGCGGCCCGGACGGCGCGGCAAGCCCGGCTTTCTTGACAGCTGCCGCGAGCGCCTCTTATATGAGTCTCGGCCTTTGCGCGCAGCCTCGCAAGACCGGGCGCTTAGCTCAGCGGAAGAGCGTTCCCCTCACACGGGAGAGGTCGTAGGTTCAATCCCTACAGCGCCCACCATGCCGCGCAGGCGTCGTCCGACACCTCTTAACTCTTAACCCGCATTCCACGGATGACGTGCAATTTCTCGCCCCCGCCCCCCTTGGCAGCAAGGTGATCGGCGAATGCACGCCTGTGCACCGCGGCAAGCGCA
>DATEQI010000335.1:0-2431 GCA_035272805.1 Alphaproteobacteria bacterium
AATGGGGTCGATCTCGATTTTTTTCGCTCCCGGGGAGCCGCGAAGCAGCCGGGAGCGATGATATTTACCGGCGTCATGGATTATCTGCCGAACGTGGACGGTGTTAAGTGGTTCTGCGAGCAGATTTTGCCGGGGGTTCGCGAACTGGTTCCCGCTGCACACCTCGTCATCTGCGGCCGTCGGCCTTCCGCGGCGGTGCGGGCATTGGCCAGGCGGCCGGGGGTCAAGGTGACGGGCCAGGTTTCCGACGTGCGGCCGTTTCTCGACGCGGCGGAGCTTGCCGTGGTGCCGCTGCGGATGGCGCGGGGCATACAGAACAAGCTGTTGGAGGCGATGGCGATGGGTTTGCCTTGCGTGGCCTCCAGCTTGGCTTGGCGCGGGACGAGCATTCCGCAAGGGGAGGGTGTGCTGGTGGCGGACGAGCCCGGGGATTTCATCGCCCACATCGTCCGTATCCTGCAAGACGCCGAGCTTCGCGGGCAGATGTCGCACCGGGCCCGCCGCGCGGTCGAGGCCGATTATGGTTGGGACGAGCAATTGAGCCGTCTCGACGCGGTCATCGCCGCGGTGGCACCGCGCGCGAGCCTATGACCTTTCGCCGCAACCCCACATCAAGGGGCGGAGACGGAAATCTCCGCCTCGGCAGTTTGTCCGCTCGGGTAGTCGGTGACCCTCACCTGCCACTTCCCGGCCGCATCATTGAGCGCCAGCGGAAGGGGCATGGATGCGCTCCCACCGGGCGCTGGGAGATTGCCGGAGTAGGCGGGAACGAGATTGCCGCCGGGGCCGATGATCTCCACATGGAAGACGTGTCGCGCGGCCGGCGTCGGCGCGCTGAGTGCAAAGGGCAGTTCCGCGGTCTCGCCCAAAGCGAGCCGCACGGGTGCTGTTATCGTCGGCACCGGCAAAGCGTCGTCTGAGATGGCTAGAATGGCGGGCTCGTATGGAGTCAAGCCAAGAGCCAGCCGGGTTGTCGCGCCGAGCTGCTTTCTTGTACGCAAGTCATAGACGAAAGAGGAGTGCGGCAATTCCAGCAGGATCTTCTCGCTCTCGCTTGCGCCAACGGTGCCGGCACCCTTGTCCCCCTCGGCCGCGGGCGCATCGCGGAGTAGGGCGAGGATGGACACTCTACCGTCGTGGAAAAGGTAGGACTCGACGTCGCTTATCGGCTTGCCATCCGAGCCTTCGAGGCGGAAGACCGGCGTGATCCCCGCCTCGGCAATAACGGCGGCCAGACGAGTGCCGAATGCGGTGCGCCCGCCCGCGCTGCCGCGCTCCGCCGGGCCATCCCTATCGGGTACGAGATGGAGCGCCTTGCCGCTGCCGAAGGCGAAACTCGCGGACGAGCCGCTCGGCGCGTGCGTGAATATCTCCGAAAGCAGCGGCTTCGCCAGCCGCCGGCTGTGCTGATCGAAGAGGCCGGGCTCGCTGTCCGCGACGAGCACTCCACCGGCTGCGACGAAGCGGCGAATCTCCTCCGCCTCGGCCGGTGCCAACGAGATCGCGTGCGGCAGGATGAGGACGCGAAATCCCTCGCTGCGAAGCGCACCCGCCTCGATCAGCTCGGGCGAGAGGGTGCGTTGTTGCAGCCCCATATGCTCGATCGCACGCGCATAGGCGGCACTCGCCGATCGGATCGCATTCTCCTCATACTCGTCAGCCGCACCCCTCCGGCTCCACGCCTCGCCGCGCCGGCGCCAGTCGAGCATCCATTGGGTGCGAAAGCTCGCCGGCGAATAGAGGAAGGCGATGGGGTCGGTATGGCGCGCGCTCGCGATCAGGAGATCGGCGAGCCCGCCGCGAAGCTCGCGGAAGAGGGGGGCCATCGCGCGTCCGCGGCTCTTGAGGCTGCCGTCCTCGCCGACGAACTCGTCCTTCTCGTCCCACAGGATCAAGCCGCGGCCGCCGCGCAGCAGCTCGCGCCAGATCCGACGGGTCTCGGCCGGCCCCGCAGCACCCGAAGTCGTCAGCATCACCATCTTCGGATTGAGCGAGCGCACGATCTCGACATTGTCGCCGAAGTCATAGAGCTCCATGAGGTCGACGGCCTTCGCGAGCTGGGTGTAATCGTAGCCGCCCCAGCCGGGGACTTGGGTTCCTTCGATCGCCGCAAGGGCTTCGGGATCGGCAGCATGGACGGCATCCGTGCCGGCGCGGAGTGCCTGCGCGAACGCCACGTCCATCCAGGCCTTGAAGTCGGCCCAGGCGGAATAATTGTCGTCCGTCAGCACCATCGCCTCGCGCGTCGTCATCGGCATGACCCGATCCCAGGCGGCGAAATGGCTTCCCCATTGCGCGTTGAGCCGGGCGAGGCTGCCGTACTGCTCGGCAAGCCATGCCCTCATGCCGTTGAGCGATGCCGGCGAAAAGTCGAAGTCCCAGAACGCCGCGAGATCGGCGATGCCCGGCTCGTCGCCGAGGTTGTAGTAGA
>DATEQI010000336.1:0-2292 GCA_035272805.1 Alphaproteobacteria bacterium
CGGCCGTAGCCGTGCAGGCGCAGATGAGCCGCCACGGCCACGGGTGTCGCGGCATTCTCGCTGAGCACGAGGAGTCGCCTGCCGGGCTGGAGGAAAGCATTGAGGAGGGCCAAGGGCCGGCCATGCAGCGTCAGGGTCGCGACCCCGGCACGCGGCCAGCCGAGGCGGGCGCAGGCGAGGCTGAAGGCAGACGGCGCGGGGACGATCGTCATCTCCTCGAGCGCAATGCGCTTCGCGAGGGTGACCCCGATTCCGTAATGCATGGGATCGCCGGTCGCGAGCACGCAGACCGGCGTCCCGCGGCGGCGCTCGATCTCGCCGACAAGGAGCGAGAGCGGCCGCGTCCAGGTGAGCCGCTCGCGTCCGTCCTCGGGCAACATGGCGAGATGGCGGGCCCCGCCCACGAGCGTGCGCGCGCCGCCGACGAGTGTCTTCGCCGCCGGGCCCAAGCCGGCAAGTCCATCCTCGCCCATGCCCACGACGGCAAGCCACTTGCTCATGCGCCCACCTCCGGCATTGCGAGCGCATTGACTGCGGCGGCGGCAAGGGCGCTGCCGCCGCGGCGGCCGAGAAGCGTCAGGTAGGGCACGCCATGGCTCGAGGCGGCAAGTGCCGCCTTCGACTCGGCGGCACCCACGAAGCCGACCGGGAAGGCGAGGATCGCGGCCGGAGCTGCGGCACCTTCGGCGAGGAGCTCAAGAAGGCGGAAGAGTGCGGTCGGCGCATTGCCGATCGCGACCAACGCACCCGCAAGAGCCGGACGCGCGAGCTCGATCGCGACCGCCGCGCGCGTGGTGCGGCGCTCGCGCGCGAGCGGTGCTACCTCGGCGGCATCGAGCAGCGCGATCACCTGGTTTCCGGCACCAAGCCGGCGCCTCTGAATGCCGTCCGCGACCATGCGCGTATCGCAAAGAATGGGGGCGCCCGCCTTGAGCGCCGCTTGCGCACGCTCGACCAGGTCCGGCGAGAAGGCGAGGTCCGCCACGATATCGCTCATGCCGCAGGCATGGATGAGCCGCACCACGACGGGCTCGAGCGGCACGGGCACGCGCTCGAGATCGGCCTCGCTCCGGATGGCCGCGAAGGAGCGGCGATAGATCTCGGCGGGATCGCGCAGATACTCGATCATCGCCTCATGTCTCTCGCGCGCGTCGCTTAAGGGTCATTGGCCCGAGCGGATGGTCGGCATGGGGATAGGGGTGATGGCCGTGGGCGTGATCGTGATCGTGGTGGTGATGGTGATGATGGCCGTCGCCATGCTCGTGCTCGTGATGATGATGCGCGTCGATTTGGACACCGGTGCCGATGCCCTCGACGTGATGGTGGTGGCTCGCCTGCGCGAGCCCGACCTCGTCCTCGAAGCCGAGGAGCTGGACGCGATACTTGCAGAGCTGGCAGTTCATGTTGCCGGTGCCCTCGAGGATCTCCTCGATGCGCGCGGCGAAGCCGTCGAGCACCAGCGGATGGTCGTTGAGGTAGGGCGCCTTGACGAACTCGATCTCGGGATGGCGCGCCGCCACGAGGTCGGTGTGGTCGTAGATGCGCTTCACGAGAACGCCGGTGAAAAGGAAGTAGGGAAAGACGACGATGCGCCCGTAGCCGAGCCGTGCGGCGTGCTCGAGCGCCGGCTCGACGAGCGGGAAGGTGACGCCCGAGTAGGCCGTCTCGCCCCAGCCGAAGCCGAAGCCTTCCCACAGCATGCGCATCACCTTGGCGATATTCGAGTTGGCGTCGGGGTCGGAGGTGCCGCGCCCGACGACCATGAGGAGGGTGTCGTGGCGCCGCCTCCCCTCGCCGGCACGCGCCAGCGCCTCCGCGATCGCGGCACCCGCGGCACCTATCATGCGCGCGTCGAAGCCGAGGTCGCGGCCGAAGCGGATGGTGACACCCGGATGCTCGGCTTGGTAGCGGTTGAGCACGGAGGGCACGTCGTTCTTGACGTGGCCCGCCGCGAACAGCATGCCGGGGATCGCGAGAATCTCGTCGCAGCCGCGCGCGCGCAATTTGTCGAGGCCCTCGCGGATGATCGGCCGCGCGAACTCGAGGAAGCCCCATTCCACCTCGTAAGCCGTGAGCCGCGCGCGCAGCTTCTCCGCGACCGCGCCGAACTCCGCGATCGCGTTGGGGTCCCGGCTGCCGTGGCCGCACAGCATGACGCCCGTCTTGCCGCTCATCCGATCCTCCTGAAGTGTGCGCCTTTGCGCTGGCTCGCCATGGCCGCGTTGCCGCCGCTCCTCGCGGTCGCAAGGAGGCGCTCGAGATCGAGATGGCGGGCGAGGTGTGCCGCGAGCC
>DATEQI010000337.1:0-33055 GCA_035272805.1 Alphaproteobacteria bacterium
TCGAGGGCGCGGCTGACCGCTTCGGTGATGCTCTCGCCGGCAAGGCGTGCCACCTTGCGCGCCAGCCTGTCCGTCTTCGTATCCTTGATGCTCAGCGCCATCGGGTGCTCTTTCTACCTAGGTAGATCGCCAGGTAGAATATAGATCGCGGGCCCAAGGAGCGCAAGGCCGGGAGCATCGCCTCGCGATCAGCGTCGGGTGGAAATCAAGGACTCTTTGGGAAATAAAGTGCTGCACGCTCTACATTGCCGCCTCATCATAATAGGATTTGACCCTATCCGCGTTAAGAGAGCGTCGGCCATGGCCAAGCTATGTCCTTCTCCCCTCGAGCGGCGTGCCCGATGGCGGAGGCTCGCAGGGGCGCTTGCCCTCTTCGCAGCCGCCCTGGCGTCGCCCGGGCGCGCCGAGCTCGCCGGCCATGGCGCTATGGTCAACGCGGTCGCCGTCTCGCCCGACGGCAAACGGGTCCTGACCGGCAGCTGGGACTACACGCTCAAGCTCTGGGATCTCCATCGGCAGAAGGAGATCCGCACCTTCCAGGGTCATGTGGCGAGCGTGAATGCGGTCGCCTTTCTGCCCGACGGCCGGCGCGCCGTCTCCGCGAGCTTCGACCAGACTTTGAAGCTCTGGGACCTGGAGACGGGCGAGGTGGTGCGCAGCTTCACCGGCCACCAGAACAACGTGAGCGCCTTAGCCGTGGCTCCCGACGGCAAGACCATGGTCTCGGCGAGCTGGGACCACACGCTGCGCATATGGGACTTGGCGAGCGGGGCCACGCTCAAGACGCTCGCGGGCAACGAGGCGAACGTGATGTCGGTCGCCATCTCGCCCGACGGCAAGCGCATTCTCTCGGGCGCCTACGATGCCGCCATCCGCCTGTGGGACGCGGAGACGGGCGCCGAGCTCGCCCTCTGGCGCGGCCACGCGACCAGCGTCAATGCCGTCGATTTCTCGCCCGACGGCAAGACCGCACTTTCGGCGAGCACGGACGGCACGCTGCGGCTTTGGGACGTGGCCAGCGGGAAGGAGCTCGAGAGGCTCCTCGGCCACGAGGGCTTCGTTCTCTCGGTGCGCTTCTCGCCCGACGGCAGCCAGGCGCTCTCCGGCGGCGGCGACCGCACCATGCGGCTGTGGGACGTGGCGCGCGGCCGGCAGCTGAGGCTCTTCAGCGGCCATAGCAAGCCCGTCTGGTGCGTGGCCTGGACGCCCGACGGCCGCTATGGGCTATCGGCCGGCTATGACGAGGTCGTGAAGATATGGGACCTCGCGACCGGCCGGGAGGTGCCGCCGCCCGCGGGCGAGTGAGCTACAAGCGGACGTGCTCGCCCGAGAACACCCGGGCCGAGCTCATGCCCATGTTGTCGAGCACGACGGCGGCGATGGCGCCGATGAGGACTGCCGCGACCAATGCGGCGATGAAGGCCTTCATCCGCTTGTCTCCCTGTAGTCAAGCTCCCCCGGCTGGGAAAACCCAAGCCACTTTAGCGCCTCGAGGCCGGGCGCGGAAGCCCAGAAACCGACAGTGTCCCAGTTTGAATTTCCCCGACTTGAAACGGGGCGGCCTCCCTCTCCTCCTTCAGGAGGAGAGGGTCGGGGTGAGGAGGTAGGGGTGCGAGATACGCCATCGGCCGCAGAAGCTCGCTGCGCTCGCCCTCCTCACCTCCCCATCGCTACGCCCGACGCGCGTAGCGCGCCTCTTATGCATGAAGCAGAAGAAGCGGGCCTTTGGCCCGCGGGCGCCCCTCCTCTCCTCCTGAAGGAGGAGAGGAGAAGCGAGCCCCGAGACCGGCTCGGCGCCCTCACGGCCTCGGCGCCGAGGGCGGGGGCGTGCCTTCCGCCGTCGCCTCTTTGAGAAAGGCGATCAGCGCCGCGCGGTCCTCCGCGCGCGCCATCCAGGCATACATCTTGGTGCCCGGGACCATCTCGGTGGTGCCGGCGAGGAAGCGGTCGAGCGTCGCCTCGCTCCAGCTGATCCGTGCGGCCAGAAGTGCAGCGGAGTAGGGATAGTCGGCGACGCTGCCCGAGACGCGGCCGAAGAGGCCGTAGAGGCGCGGCCCCACCTTGTTGCGCCCGCCCGCCTCGAGCGTGTGGCAGGCCTGGCATTTGGCGAAGAGCTTGGCGCCGCGGGCGATGAGCGCCTCGCGCTCGCCCGGGCTTGCTGTCGACGCCAGCGCGGGCGCCGGCTGCGGCAGCGCCGGCTGGGCCAATGCCGGCGTCGCCGCTGCGAGTGCCGCGAGAAAGGGAGCGAGGGCTCGTCTCATAGCGGGGCATTCGCCGCGCGTGCGCGGTTGACCTCCTCAAGGGGTCGCTTCCACTCTTCGAGCGAGTAGAGCAGATCGGCCAAGAAGTTGAAACGGGGTTTCAATTCGACGCGAGTCGGCTAAAGTCCTCGCGGGGCTCGAGGGAAGGGCGGTGCCTCCATGGTTGTTCAGGTTCCGGAGCACTCGCTCCGCCGCATCGAGGACGAGCGCTTCCTTACCGGACGCGGCCGCTTCGTCGACGATCTGGCCCTCCCCGGCCAGCTCCATGCGCAGGTGCTGCGCTCGCCGCACGCGCATGCCTCGATCGAGAGCATCGACACAGGGGCTGCACTCACTGTCGCGGGCGTGCGCGGCATCTTCACCGAGGCCGATCTCCGCGCGGACGGCGTCGGAGCGCTGCCGTGCATATCGACCGTGAAGATGCTCGACCCGTTGCTGACCCCGCCGCGCTACGCGCTGGCACGCGAGCGCGTGCGCCATGTCGGCGACCCGGTCGCCCTCGTCGTCGCGGAGAGCAAGAGCGCCGCCCTCGATGCGGCGGATGGGATCGAGGTCGCCTACCGCCCGCTCCCCGCCGTGGTCGACGCTGCCGCCGCCCTTGCGCCCGCGGCACCGCGCCTCTGGGACGAGATCCCCGGTAACCTTGCCTACCGCTTCCAGAGGGGCGACGAGCGCGCCACCGGGGCGGCTCTTGCCGCGGCGGCCCACGTGGTCGAGCTCGAGCTCGTCAACAACCGGATTGTGGTGACGCCGATCGAGCCGCGCGCGGCGATCGGCAGCTACGATAAGGCGCGCGCGTGCTTCGATTTGATCCTCACCGGCCAGGGCGTGCACGCGATCCGTCAGCAGCTTGCCGAGTCCGTCTTCCACGTGCCGCTCGAGTGCGTGCACGTGAGCGCACCCGACGTCGGCGGCGGCTTCGGCACGAAGAACTTCCTCTACCCCGAATGGGTGCTCGTGCTGTGGGCGGCGCGGCGGCTCGGCCGGCCCGTCAGATGGACCGCCGAGCGCGGCGAGGATTTCGTGAGCGACACGCAAGGCCGCGACAACCGCACGCGGGCGCGTCTGGCGCTCGATGCCGCCGGCCGCTTCACGGCCCTCCATGTCTCGACGGTCGCCAATCTCGGCGCCTACCTCTCGAGCGTCGGTCCGAACAGCTCGACCCAGGCGCCGTCCACCGCCATGGGCGGGGTCTATGCCATCCCCGCCATCTTCATGGACGTGCGGGGTGCCTACACCAACACCGTGCCGATCGACGCCTATCGGGGTGCGGGCAAGCCCGAGGCCAACTATCTCATCGAGCGCCTCGTCGATCTCGCCGCGCGGAAGCTCGGCGCCGATGCGGTCGAGCTGCGGCGGCGCAACATGATGGCGGAGTTTCCCTACCGTAGCGCCATGGGCATGCTGATCGACGGCGGGCGCTTCGCCGCCAATCTCGAGGCGGCCGTGGTGCGGGCCGATCGCGCGGGCTTCGCCGCGCGCCGTGCCGCCGCCGCAGAGCGCGGCAAGTTGCGCGGCATGGGGGTGGGCTGCTTCCTCGAGACCGCGCGCGGCCAGCCCGAGGAGCGTGCCGCCATCCGCTTCGAGGCCGACGGGCGCGTGGCCCTCGTGGTGGGCACCCAGTCGAACGGCCAGGGCCATGAGACGAGCTTTCCCCAGATCGCCGCCGCCCTCCTCGGCTTGCCGCTCGAGAGCTTCCGCTACGTGCAGGCCGACACGCGGGCGCTTGCGAGCGGAGCGGGACATGGTGGCGCGCGCTCGCTGCACATGGGGGGCGCCGCCTTGGTCAAAGCGGCCGAAGGCGTCATCGCCAAGGGCCGCGCGCTTGCGGCACGCCTCCTGCAAGCCGCACCCGATGAGGTCGTCTTCGCGGAAGGCCGCTTCGCGGTTGCCGGCACGGAGCGCGGCATCGAGCTTCTGGCACTCGCGCGCGCCGCCCGCGATCCAGCCAACGTCCCCGATGCGACGAGCGGCGGTCTCGATGTCGAGGTGCGCCACCACTGCGAGGCCTTTACCTATCCCAACGGCTGCCATGTGGCGGAGGTGGAGGTCGATCCCGAGACGGGCGAGGTGACGCTCGAGCGCTATACCGCGGTCGACGACTTCGGCCGCCTCGTGAACGCGCTCCTGACCGAAGGCCAGGTGCAAGGCGGAGTGGCCCAGGGCATCGGCCAGGCGCTGCTCGAGCACACCGTCTACGATCCCGCCTCGGGCCAGCTCCTCTCCGGCTCGCTCATGGACTATGCGCTGCCGCGCGCGGACGACCTGCCGCCCTTCGATATCACGCTCTCAGGCGTCGCCACCTCAGCCAATCCGCTCGGCACCAAGGGCTCGGGCCAAGCCGGCGCGATCGCGGCCCCGCAGACCGTCATGAACGCGCTCCACGACGCGCTCGCTCCCTTGGGCATCCGCCATCTCGACATGCCGGCGACGCCCGAGCGCGTATGGCGAGCGATCCGGGAGGCGCAGGGCAAGCGGAGCTGACGACGGGCAAGCCTCCCCCCTCGCCCGCTTGCGGGAGAGGGAAGGGGCCCGCCGCGAAGCGGCGGGAAGGGTGAGGGAGCCGCGCACGTATCCAAGCACGCGCCACGACATCGGCGTTACTGCGGCTCAAAGCCCTTCGCTTTGAACACAGATGCTGCGCCGGGTCCGGTGAGGAAGCGGATGAGCGACTTGGCCTCCTCCGGTACCTTGGTGCCAGCCCCTAGTCCCGCGGCGAAGTACGTCGCGCTGGCAAGCTCCCCCGGCAACGGGCCCACCAATTGCGCGCCCGCCACGGGCACGATCTCCGAAGCCGCCGCGACGCCCATCTCGGCTTCGCCCTTGGCGACGACTTCGGCCGCCTGGGGGCCCGGCACCAGAACGGTCTTGGGCCTCACTTGCTCGGCGATGCCGAGGCGGTCGAGGACGCGCGCGAAATAGACCCCGCTCGCCCCGCCTTTCGCCGGATCCGCATAGGCGATCGATTTGGCGGCGAGCAGTGCGCGCTTGAATGCATCGATCGAGCCGATGTCCGGCTTCGGCGCACCCGCCCGCACGACGACCGCGACCGCCGTGCTCGCAACATTTATGAGGGCGCCGGGTGCAAGCTTGTCCTGCTTTTGGAGTTCGTCCATCGCCGGCGGCGAGAGAATGATCACGTCGGCGGTTTCGCCCGCGAGAATGCGCTTTCTGAGGTCGGCGATGAGGCTGTAGCCGATGGTGAGCTTGTTCCCGGTCGCGTGCTCGAATTGGGGGGCAAGCTCGCCGAGTGCCGAAGTCAGGGCCACGGACGTCAGCACTTTGATTTCGGCCGCCTGCGCGACGCTCGCGGCAATCAGGAAAAAGAGCAGTCCGCCCGTTACCGCGGTCGCGACTCTTGCCGTGATCGACTTCTTGGTCATGGCCGTTTCCTTCCGCGGGCTAGATCGATCGACAGGCGTGATGAGAGACGGTAGCAAATGGGCTCGGCAGCGACAATCAACGTCATTGCGAGCGCAGCGAAGCAATCCAGCACGGCTGGTGCGATTTTCTGGATTGCTTCGACACCCTTCGGGCGCCTCGCAATGACGAGTGTTTTTCTGATGTCGTGAATTGGCCATGCGCCGAATCTAGAACTCCGCCAAGAGGCGGCCGAGCCCCGGCTTGCGGTCGGCGATGCCGCGCTGGCGCAATGCGTGCCAGTAGGTCGCCGTATTGATGGCGATGACGGGCTTTCCGAGCCAGCGCTCGGCCTCGGCGGCGAGGCGGGCCGCGGGCAAGTTCGTGCCGAACTGGACGAGCGCCTCGGCGTGCGCGCCGTCGAGCGCGCGGAAGGCGGCGCGCAGTGCCTCCTCGCTCACGTGGGCGATGAGGGTCGGGCTCTCGCAGGAGAGATGGTGGGCGGCGACGAGCCGGTAGCCGATCGCCTCGACGAATTCCCGCAAGTAGGGCTCGGCACTCGGCCGATAGGGTGTCACGACGGCGATGCGCTCCTTGATGCCGTAGGCCTTGAGTGCCGCGGGGATGGCCTCGGCCGCCTGGGTCAGCGAGATGCCGCCGGCGCGCGCCTTCACCCGCGCCGCGATGCGGCGGGAAGGCTCGAGCCCGCCGCCCCAGAAGCTCTCGGCCGAGACGCCGAGGATGACGTGGTCGGGCCGCGCGGTCATCACGCGGTCGAGCGCTTCCTCGAGGGCCGAGTCGATGCGGCGCACCAGTTCCTCGAGCTCGGCATCGCTCTTGATCGGATCGTCCGGGATATGCATGCGCGCGATGTGATTGGTGACGCCGAGAGCGCGCATGTCGTCGTACTCGGGCTGCACCACGGTATTGGTCGAGGGAACGATGACGCCGAATTTGCAGCGCCGGCCAAGCTGATCGACCATGCCGCCTTCTCCTCCTCAGCGCGCCAAGTCATCCGCGCGCGCGTGTCCGCGCGAGTGCCATCTGTCGATGAGGTCGACGCCGCGCATCAGCTGCGGCACGAACCAGGGATTGCCGTTATAGAGCGGGAAGGTCGGAAACGGCCGGTCGTCGAAGACCGAGCCGGCTTCCTTGGCGCCGAGGAGCTTGAGCGCCACCTTGCGCCCGAGATGCGTCCCCATGGGAACGCCCGCGAAGCAGTAGCCGAGCGCATAATGGATGCCCTGATGCACGCCCATATGAGGAAAGAAATCGAAAGTCGCGGCACAGCGTCCGGTCCAGCTGTGGCTGAGCTCAACGTCCTTGAGATCGGGAAATATCCGCGCGAGCTCGCGCCGCAGACGTGCCGCGGCGGCCTCGGGGGTGGGGAGCCGGCTTCCCGTGCGCCCGCCGAAGAGAAGACGCGTCCCATCGGGCGAGCGGCGGACGAAGTTTATGTTGTGGTTGGTGTCGAGAAAGGTGCGGTCTTGCGGCAGAATGCGCCGAAGCCGTTCAGGAGGGAGCGGCTCCGTCGCGATCATGAAGGCATCGAAGGGCACGACGCGGCGTCGGAGCCAGCCGACCGCCGGGCCGGTGTAGCCGTTCGTTGCGATGACGACGTCGCGCGCGCTGAAGCGCCCTCGGCTCGTCACGATCTCGAAGGAACCGGCCGCACCGTGCACGCCTTCGACGGAGGCATTGGCGGCGATCGCGGCACCGCTCGGAATAGCGCTCTTGAGAAGGCCCAGGTGATATTGCCCCGGATCGAGCGAGGCGAGATCGGCGATGAGCGCGCCGCCGTGATAGAGCTCGCTGCCGATCTCCCGGTGCTGTGCCGAGCGCGGCACCATCTCGAACTCGTCGCCGAGGTGCTGCTTCCGCGCCGCGAGCTCGCGCGCGAGCTCGTCATATTGCCGAGCCGAGTTGGCGGCAATGTAGCGCCCGCAGACCTTGAAGGCGCAATCGATCGCTTCCGCGCGGACGGTCTCGTGGACCGCATCATAGGCGGCCCTCAGCTCGCGATAGATCGCGACGGCCGCTGCCACGCCGCGGCGCTCGATGAGCGAGAGCAGGCCCCACTTGAGCGTGCGGCCGACGTAGCCCGCGTTCCGCGACGAGGCGCCATGGCCGGGGACTTCAGCCTCGAGCACGAGCACGCTTCGCCCGGCGGCTGCAAGCACGCGCGCCGCATTGAGGCCGGTGATGCCGGAGCCGACGACGGCGACATCCACGCTCGCCGGAAGTGCCGTATCGGGGAGTGCTGGCCGGGGTGCCGCCTCCCACCAGTAAGGTGCGGAGGAGAGGCCGCCCTCCGGTGGAGCCTTGTCCGTTGCGGTCATGCGGCACCCCGTGCTGCGACCGCGATGTCGAGCCAACCGAACTCGTTGACCCGGGCGCGATCGCGCGCTCCGAGCAGCACCGTGGTCGTCTCGGCCTCGATGATCGCGGCACCATCGACTTGTTGCCCGGGTGCGAGGCGCTCCATGTCGAGCACCGGCACCTCCTGCCAGCCGTCGAGATAGATGCGGCGCCGGCGCCGGGCCTCGGCGCCGAGGCCGGCCGGAGGCCGGCGCTCCTCCGCCGTCGTCGGCAGCGCGCCCACGACGGTCACGCGGGCGTTCACCAGCACGACCTCCTGGTCCGGGATCGAATAGGTATAAAGCTCCTCGTGACGGCGGTGGAAGCGAGCGATGACCTCGTCGAGCAAGCCGGCACTCTGCCAGTCCACCTCGTCGAGCGGCACGTCGATCTCGAAGATCTGCTCCCCATAACGCATCTCCGCCGAGTGCTGCGTCCGGATCGGCCCGTCGAACCAGCGGCGAAGCGCGCGCGTCCCCTCGGCCGCCATGCGCTCGAAGGTGCGGCGCAGACGCCGGGCGTCGAGCCGCTTCGCGTCGCCCACGTGCGTGCGGGCGACTTCGTAGCGCAGATCGGTCGACAGCATGCCCCAGGCCGAGAGCACCGAGGCCACGCTTGGCACGACGATGCGACGGAGCTCGAGCTGGCGCGCGATCTCGACCGCATGCAGTCCCGCGGCCCCGCCGAAGCTCAACAGCGCGAAGCGTCGAGGATCGACCCCTCGGCGTACGGTCATGAGCCGGATGCCCTCGGCCATGCGCATGTTGACGATGCGATAGATGCCGGCGGCGGCCGCGATGGGCGCGATCCCGAGTGCCTCCGCGACCGCCGCGACCGCACGCTCGGCGGCATGCCTGTCGAGACGGCGCTCGCCGCCGAGGAAGGCATCGGCAGCGAGATAGCCGAGCATGAGATTGGCGTCGGTCACCGTGGCGCTCCTCCCGCCGAGGCCGTAGCACGCCGGTCCAGGCTCGGCACCGGCACTTTGCGGTCCGACGTGAAGCGAGCGGCCGCTATCGACGTGCGCGATCGAGCCGCCGCCGGCGCCGATGCTGATGATGTCGAGGCTGCGGAGCGCGATGCGCTGGCCAGCCAAGCTCCGCTCGGCCGTGAGCGCAGGCTCGCTCCCTGCGATGAGCGAGATGTCGGTCGAGGTCCCGCCCATGTCGAAGGGGATGAGGTCGCGCTCGCCCAAAAGCGCCGCGATCCGCCTGGCACCCGCAACCCCGCCCGCGGGCCCTGAGAGCACCGTTCCCGCCGCGAGCCGTGCGGCCTCCTCGACCGGCGCCACCCCGCCGTGGGAGAGCACGATGAAGAGCGGCCCGCGGTAGCCCGCCTCGCCGAGGCGGCGCCTCAAGGTCAATAAATAGCGCTCGACCTTCGGCCCGACGTAGGCGTTGACCACGGTCGTGGAGACGCGCTCGTATTCCTTGATCTGCGGCAGCACCTCGCTCGAAAGCGAGACGAAGACGCCCGGCATTTGGCACTCCACGATCTTGCGGGTGAGACGCTCGTGCCGCGCGTCGCGATAGGCGTGGAGATAGCAGACCGCCACCGCGTCCACGCGCGCGCGCTTGAGCGTCGCCACCGCGCGGGCAAGCGAGCGCTCGTCGAGCGGGAGGTGGACGCTCCCGTCGGGCTTGAGGCGCTCGCGCACGCCGAGACGCAAGTGGCGCGGCACGAGCGGCTCGGGCGGCGGCAGGCGCAGGTTGTAGCGGTCCGCCTTCAAGCCCTCGCGCATCTCGAGCACGTCGCGGTGGCCTTGGGTGGTCAAGAGCCCGACCTTGACCCCCTTGCGCTCGATGAGCGCGTTGGTCGCGATCGTGGTGCCGTGCACGATGCGCTCGCAGCGCGCGAGCAGCTCGCGCTCTCCCAGGCCGAGGCGGGCCGCGAGCTTGCCGAGCCCGTCGAGCACCCCGAGCGAGGGATCGGCCGGCGTGGAAGCGGCCTTGACGAAGCTGACCCGACCGCCGCCCTCGATCGCGACCACGTCGGTGAAGGTGCCGCCCACGTCGATGCCGATGCGCAGGTTACCCGTACCCGGAATCATCTCGCTTTGATCGCCCCCCTCCCTAACCCTCCCCCTCGAGGGGGGAGGGGATATGTTAGCGATTTCGACGTCTTTTCCCTCCCCCCTTGAGGGGGAGGGTAGGGTGGGGGGTCGGGCTTTTCACCAGCCCATAGAGCACATCGCGCGCGCGCGCCTCGGCGCTGCGGCGCGAAGGCGGTCCCCAGCCGCCGCCGCCCGCCGAATGGACCTCGATCGTGTCGCCCGGCCGGATGACGATGCCCGTCTCCTTGGTCTTGAGCGTGCGCGGCGGCCGGCCCTTGGAGCGCAGCACATAGTCGTGCGGCAGCCCGTCCTTGCCGCCGAAGAGGCCGCAGGCGCCGTGGCGCACGCCGTCGCCGGCGGTGTTGCCAAGCGCCGGCTTCGCCGTCTCCACCACGACCTCGAGATCGACCCCGGCACCGCCGCGATACTGTCCGTCGCCGCCCGAGCCCGCGCGGAACTCGTGTTTGCGGAAGAAGAGCGGGAAGCGCACCTCGGCGACCTCGATGCTGCCGAACTTGATGCCGCCGACGGAATGCCACTCTCCGGCGGACGGCCAGCCGTCTCCCGCCGAAGACGCCCCGCCTCCGGGGCGCGCCTGGAAGAGGTGCCAGATGAAGCCGCGCGCGCTGCGCGGGTCCTCGCCTTGGATCGCGATGCGGAAGCGCCGGCTCCAGCCGGCCATGGCGCGCTCCGGGCAGGCAGGGGCGAGCGCCTTGACCACGGCCTCCACGATCTCGTTGGCGCAATGGCTGGTGCAGAGCGTCACCGGTGCGTTGCCCTCGGCCCACACCACGGTGCCGGGGCGCGCCGTCACCTTGAGCGGGCGGAAGGTGCCGTCGTTCTTCGGCACCTCGGGGTCGAGCAGGTAGGCGAGCGCCATCACGACCGAGGACTGCATGTTGGCGTGGGAGGAATTGACGAAGCCCGCGACTTGCGCGTCCGAGTCCGTGAGGTCGACCTCGAGGTCGCTGCCGTGCTTGGTCACCTTGGCGACAATGCGGATGTCCTCGCTGCCATGGCCGTCGTCGTCGAGGATCGCCTCGCCGCGATAGCTGCCGTCGCGCCAAGCGGAGATGATGCTCCGTGTCTGCCGCTCGGCGGCATCGAGGATGGCCTCTATCGCGGCCTCGACGACCGCGGCACCGGTCTCCTCGAAGAGCTTCCGCATGCGTCGCTCGCCGACCCGTGCGGCACCCACCATGGCCGCGAGATCGCCGCGGAAATCGCGCGGGTGGCGGACGTTGGCGGCGAGCATCTCGAGCACGTCGGCGCGGAGGGTGCCCGCGTCGTAAAGACGAAGCGGGGGAATCCGCAGCCCTTCCTGCCAGATCTCCACGGCATCCGGGTTGTAGCCGCCATGGGTGGCGCCGCCGATGTCGCCTTGGTGGGCGCGCACGATCGTCCAGAAGAGGTGGCGAGCGCCATCGAAGACCGGCACGAACGCGGTCACGTCGGGGAGATGGCTGCCGCCGTAATAGGGGTCGTTGAGCAAGATGACGTCGCCCGCGCGCACCTCATCCTTGAAGAAGTCGCGCACGGCCCGCGTGGCCCAGGGGATCGCCCCCACGTGCACCGGCACGTGCTCCGCCTGTGCCAGGAGCCGCCCGCTCACATCGCAGATCGCGGTGGAGAAGTCGCGGCTCGAGTTGAGGATCTGGGAATAGGAGGTGCGCAACATCGCTTCCCCCATCTCCTCCACGATGGAGGAAAGGCGATATTGGATCACCGAGCGCAGGATCGGATCCGGTGCGGTTGCCACGGCTTGCCCGCCACTCCCCTGGCCTTGCCTTCGCCGCACGCATGAGTGCCCGCGGGAGGCCGCCAGAGTTTGGTACGGCGGGCGAAACCCTGTCTAATGGATTTTGCGGGAGCAGCCGCTCCGGGCCCCATCGCCGTCTTTTGAGCGCCGGCATGGCCGTGCTAGGGTTTAGAGGGGTTGCGAGGGTAAAGGCCAAGGGAAAAGGCCCAAGGGAAAAGGCCCAAGGGAATAGGTTGGCGAAGGGAGAGGGCATGAAATTTCTCGTCACCGGCGGGGCGGGCTTCATCGGCTCGGCGCTGGTGCGCCATCTCATCGGCGCAAGCGACGCCGCGGTCGTCAACGTCGACAAGCTCACCTATGCGGGCGATTTGCGCAGCGTGGCGTCGGTCTCGCGCGACCCCCGCTACAGCTTCGAGCAGGCCGATATTTGCGACGCCGCGGCGATCGCCGGGATCTTCCGGCGCCAGCGGCCCGACATCGTCATGAACCTCGCCGCCGAGAGCCACGTCGACCGCTCGATCGACGGCCCGGCGGGCTTCGTCGCGACCAACATCGTCGGCACCTATGTGCTCCTCGAGGCCTCGCTTGCCTACTGGCGAACGCTCGATCCCGCGAAGCAGGCTGCCTTTCGTTTCCACCACGTCTCGACCGACGAGGTCTTCGGCGCGCTCGAGGAGACCGGCGCTTTCAACGAGGACTCCCCCTATCGTCCGAACTCGCCCTACGCGGCGAGCAAGGCCTCCTCCGATCATCTCGTGCGCGCCTGGCACCGCACCTACGGCCTGCCCGCGCTCATCAGCAACTGCTCGAACAACTACGGCCCGTACCAGTTCCCGGAAAAGCTCGTTCCGCTCATGATCATCAACTGTCTCGCGGAGAGGCCGCTCCCCGTCTACGGGCGCGGCGAGAACGTCCGCGACTGGCTCTACGTCGAAGATCATGCGCGGGCGCTCTACCGGGTGGCGACGGCGGGCCGGCCCGGCTCCAGCTACAACGTCGGCGGGCGCAGCGAGCGCAGCAATCTGCAGGTCGTTAAGGCGATCTGCGCGCAGCTCGACGCGCTCAGGCCGCGCCGGCGCGGCTCGTACGCGGAGCTCATCACCTTCGTGGACGACCGGCCCGGACACGACTTCCGCTATGCCATCGATGCCGCGCGCGTCGAGCGCGAGCTCGGATTCGTTCCATCGGTCGACTTCGAGACGGGGCTCGGGCGCACGATCGAGTGGTACATCGCAAACGAGGAGTGGTGGCGCGCGCACCTCGAGACGCGCTACGCCGGCGAGCGCTTAGGCCTGGCCGCGGGACACTGAGGCGCTCGTGCGGCTCTATCCGACCACGCGCGGCGTCAACAAGCAGCTCATTCCCATCCTGTTGCGCATTGAGGATGTCGAGCATCGTGCGCAGCGAGGACATCAGCAAGATATCGCCAGGAGAAGATTTGCGCGCGCGCGATGCCAGCGGCGCTGCAAAGGAGGCCGACCGTGGTGCGACGGGCGCCTCACTCGCGCGCTTCCTCCACCACCTCGAGCGCGACCCTGTCGCTGTTGATGAGGCGTTTGCCGGCGTGCTCGAAATTCACCGTGATCCGGTTGCCGATCGCGGACTGGACCTGGCCCAGCCCCCAATCGGGCTCCAGGGGGTTGCGCACGAGCATGCCAGGGGCGAGATTATTGAGCATCGAAAGGACCGCCGAATTCGAGGTTTCCTTGGTACCGACGGCATCTTACAAGATTGTGCCATGCCTTATGAAGCCGCCGCGCGGGGCGGCTGGCAATTTGGAGACGCCATGAGTCGCGTTCGCATCGAGGGATTGCTCTACCTCCTGGGCTTCGCCCTCTCCATCCCGGCTGCCAACTGGCTGATCGGCCATGTCGGCACGACTTGCGTGCCGAGCGGGCCCTGCCTCATCCCGGTGGCCCCGCATATCCTGGCGCCGAGCGGGGTCCTTATGATCGGCCTGGCGCTCGTGCTGCGCGATCTGGTGCAACGCCGCCTCGGGCTCCACTGGTCCGTTGCCGCCATCCTCGGCGGTGCCGCCATATCGGCGGTCTTGGCGCCGCCCAGCCTGGTCATCGCGTCGGCATGCGCGTTCCTGCTCTCGGAATTCGCGGATCTTGCCGTCTACACGCCCTTGCAGCGCCGCCGCCTCGTGCTCGCGGTGGCGGCGAGCGCTGCCCTCGGTCTCGTCGTCGACAGCATCGTCTTTCTCTATCTGGCGTTCGGCGACCTCACCTTCCTTCCGGGTCAAATCATCGGCAAGGCCTGGATGGTGGCGCTCTCGCTCCCCCTCATCTTCCGGCTGCGCGAGCGGGATGCCCGGCTCGGCATCGAGCCGGCCTAAGCTTCCGACTGCGCTGGCTCGTTCTCAGCCGCCGGCCGTAAACGTTAGCAAAATCAATATGATGCGTTGTGGTTCCGGCACCATAAATCGAGTCCAGCGCGAGGACGACAACGCTCGTCGAAAGGGGCGGCGCCATCTTGTTGCATGGGCCAAAAAGGTGCATTCTGACGCGTGCAAGACCGGTCGTCGGGGGAATGTCGGCCCAAATGGCTTTTCCGCCGGTTGGGTCCCAGACCTTCTCCGGAATGTCGGCTGAAAAAGGGTTCGCGGATCGCATACCGAGATAACGGGTCGATGCGTCGGCAAGCGAATTCGGAGGGTGGAAAGATGTCCATGCAGAACAAGTTGCTTTGGGCGGTCATTGTCGTGCTGGGGGCGGTCTCCCTCGCGATCGTCGCCCTTACCCGCGGCGAGCCGGTCAATGCCGCGTGGCTCGTCGTGGCGGCGGTGTGCATCTATTTCATCGCCTATCGCTTCTACAGCCTCTTCATCGCCAACAAGGTGCTCGGCGTCAATCCGCTGCGGCAGACGCCGGCTTATCGTCGCAATGACGGCCTCGATTACGTGCCGACAAACCGCTACGTGCTCTATGGGCACCACTTTGCGGCGATTGCCGGCGCGGGCCCGCTGGTCGGCCCGGTTCTCGCCGCCCAGATGGGCTACTTGCCCGGAACCTTGTGGATTCTTGCCGGCGTGGTGTTCGCCGGCGCGGTCCAGGACATGACTGTGCTGTTCCTCTCGACCCGCCGCGACGGCCGCTCGCTCGGCGACATGATCCGCTCCGAGATAGGCCCGCTCGCCGGCACCATTGCAGGCATCGGCATACTGCTCATCTGCATCATCCTCTTGTCGGTGCTGGCGCTTGTCGTGGTCAATGCGCTGAAAGGCAGTCCGTGGGGCACGTTTGCCGTGTTCTCCACGATCCCCATCGCACTCCTCATGGGGGTCTACGGCCGCTTCATCCGGCCGGGCCGCATCGCGGAGATGTCCATTCTCGGCGCCGTGCTGCTCTTGGCGGCTCTCATCTATGGGCGGACGGTCGCCGAGACGCCAGCACTCGCGGCGTATTTCACTTTTCCCGGCACGACGCTGGCGCTGATCATCATTGGTTACGGCTTCTTCGCCTCGGTGCTGCCGGTGTGGCTCTTGCTGGCGCCGCGCGACTATCTCTCGACCTTCCTCAAGGTCGGCACGGTCTTCCTGCTTGCGATCGGCATCATCATCGTCCGGCCCGACCTGCAGATGCCGGCGCTGACCAAGTTCGTCGACGGCACGGGGCCGGTGTGGGCGGGCAGCCTGTTCCCGTTCCTCTTCATCACCATCGCGTGTGGTGCCGTGTCCGGCTGGCACGCGCTGATCTCGTCGGGCACGACGCCGAAAATGATCGAGAACGAGAATCAGATCCCCTTCATCGGCTATGGCGGCATGCTGATGGAGTCGCTCGTTGCGATCATGGCCATGATCGGCGCCACGGTGATCCATCCGGGCGTCTATTTTGCGATGAATAGCGGGGCCGGAATCATCGGCACCACCGCGGACCATGCGGCACAGGTGATCTCGTCCTGGGGCTTCGTGGTGACGCCCGACGTGCTCACCCAGATGGCGAAGGACATGGGCGAGACTACCCTCTTGTCGCGCACCGGAGGTGCGCCCACCCTCGCGGTCGGCATGGCGACCATCCTTTCGGGGTTCCTGGGCGGGAAAGCCCTGGCGGCGATTTGGTACCACTTCGCCATCCTGTTCGAGGCATTGTTCATCCTGACGACGGTCGATGCCGGCACGCGCGTCTGCCGCTTCATGATCCAGGACCTCGTCGGCAACGCGATTCCGGCTTTCAAGGAGACCAAGTCCTGGACGAACAACGTCATCGGCTCGGCGCTCGCGTGCGCGTTGTGGGGTTATTTCCTCTATGTGGGAGTGATCGACCCCTTGGGCGGCATTTGGACCATGTGGCCGCTGTTCGGCACCTCGAATCAGATGCTGGCCGCGATCGCGCTCACCTTCTGCACGGTGGTGCTGTTCAAGATGAAACGCGAGCGCTTCGCCTGGGTCACCATCGTGCCGACCGCGTGGCTGGTCATATGTACCTTGACGGCCGGCTTGGAGAAGGCATTCAGCCCGAATCCGGCCGTCGGTTTCATCAGCCATGCGCTTACGTTCGGGAGGGCCGTGGCCGCTAACCAGGTGCTGGCGCCGGCCAAGACGCTCGGTGAAATGAGCCGGGTCATCTTCAACGACTATATCGATGCGACGCTGGCGATTGTGTTTGCCGCTGTCGTCGTGTGCATGGTGGTTTACGGCATCATCAACATCCGCAAAGCAATGGGCACGCCGAGAAGCACCGCGATCGAGATCGGGCCGACCGGTGCGTTGGCAGGAGGCGACGATGACTGACGTCCGAACTCTCTACAACTGGGCGGCCAGGACCGCCCGCCTCATGGTCGGCGTTCCGGACTACCAGACCTATGTGGAGCATCGCAAGACGTTCCATCCGGAAGAGCCGATCATGAGCTACGAGGAGTTCTTCCGGGAGCGTCAGAACGCCCGCTATGCATGCGAGAAGGGCCGCTTCAAAGGCTGCTGTTGAGCGAAGCGGTCTTGAAAGGCAGCGCCCGATCTGGCGATCCCGTCCAAAATCCAATCGCGCCGGAAATCGGCGCTGCTTGAGGAAGCGAACAAGCCATGAAGGCCAAAATCTATTTCGCCCTCGCCGCCGTGCTCGCGTTGGCGCAACCGGCGCTGGCGCAAGAGCCGGTCAAGGTCGGAGCCATCGAGGGGCTCAGCGGTCCGATCGCCAAGTACGGGGTCCCCATTCGCCACGGCATCGAGCTTGCCGTCGAAGCGGTCAACGCGAAGGGCGTGCTCGGCGGACGCAAGATCGAGATGATCTTCGAAGACTCGGCCGGTCAGAAGGACCAGGCGCTCAATGCCATGAAGCTGCTTCTGGCGCGCGACCACGTCGTCGCCGTGTTCGGGCCGACGCTGTCGAACGAGATGTTCGCCGCGGGACCCGCCGCGGTCGAGCGGCAGATCCCCGTGATCGGCACTTCGACGACAGCCGACGGCATCACCGACATCGGCGATTGGATCTTTCGCACGGCGATGCCGGAGGCCGACGTCATCCCGGTGACGGTCGCTGAGGTGAAGAAGCGCTTCGGGGTGAAGCGGATCGCGCTGATGTACTCGAACGACGATGCGTTCACCAAGTCGGGGTTCGACGTCATGAAGGCGGCGGTCGAGAAGCAGGGCCTCGACATCGCCACCGTCGAGACCTTCGGCACCAAGGACACCGATTTCTCGGCGCAACTTACCAAGATCAAGGGCTTGAACGTCGAGGCGATCGGCATCTCGGCGCTTGCCGAGGCCGGCGCCGGCGTGGTGCTCCAGGCTCGCCAGCTCGGCATCCCGCCGAGCGTCGTGATCTTCGGCGGCAACGGCTTCAACTCGCCGAAGGTGGCGGAGATCGCCGGCAAGGCGGCGGAGGGCCTGATGGTCGGCACGCCATGGTTCATCGGCAAGAAAGATCCGCTCAATCAACAATTCGTCGCCAGCTACAAGCAGAAATTCGGCGACGAGCCGGACCAGTTCGCCGCGCAGGCATACGACAGCCTGTTCATTCTCGCCGAGGCGATCGAGCGCGCCGGGAGCACGGAGAACACCAAGCTGCGCGACGCGCTGCTCAAGACCGACCACAAAGGCGTGCTTGGGCCATTCCGCTTCACGCCGCATCGCGACCCGGCCGCGACCGAGGGCGTGGTCGTGCTGGCGGTGAAGAACGGCAAATTCGACGTGCTGGAATAACGCTATAGGGCACCGAACGATGACGCTCCGTTGTCATCGCCCGGCTTGGCCGCAGGCCGGGTGCCTGCGGCTTATGGTTGATCATGGAGCTTGCGCGGGCGACGGCGCGTGGGCGCGCATGATCGTCCTTATGAGGCAACCGGCAAGCCTGGGGGTTCGGGCGAATGCCCGCGTCCCTTGATGCTTGCGCAACAGCTCTTCAACGCGCTCGTCCTGGGATCGGTCTACGCGCTCTTTTCCATGGGCTTCACTCTCACGTTCGGCGTGTTGCGCGTGATCAACCTGCTCTACGCGTTCTATGTCGCGGCGGGTGCTTTTCTTTCGCTCGTGGCGGTGCGTGACTTTGGTGTGCCGCTGTGGGCGGCCGGGGTGTTCGGCGCGATCGGGACGGGAGCAATCGCGGTCGTGTGCGACACCGCGGTGTTGGCGCCCTTGCGGCGCGCCAGGGCGCCTGAGCTCTCGAGCCTGATCGTGACACTTGGCGCAGCACTTCTGCTCAACAGCCTCATGTTCCTCGCCTTCGGCGCGGAAGTGCGGCGTTTCCCCGCGACCCTGCTGAGCCAGGCACCGATCGACCTCGGCGTGCTGCAGATCGGCCAAATTCAGCTCTTGATCATTGCCGTCGTGGCACTCCTGGCCGCTCTGCTGTTTCTGTTCATCGAGCGCACCCGGCTCGGGGTCGCGATCCGTGCGTTGGCGGAAAATCCCGAAGCGGCGGCGCTGATGGGCATTAACGTCGGCGTAATGTTCGCTGGCGTCTCGTTCCTCGCCGCGGTGCTGATCGCCATTGCCGGCATTCTCATCGGGCTCAATTTCGACGCCGTGCATCCTTACATGGGCGAGCCGTTGATGCTGCGCGGCTTCGCCGTGGTCGTGATTGGCGGTCTCGGCAATATCAGGGGCGCGCTCGTGGCCGGTCTCGCGCTCGGCTTCGTCGAGGTGATGACCGCCGGCTACCTGTCGTCGAATTTCAAGGATGCGGCGGGTTTCGCCGCCATGGTGATCACGCTGTGGCTGCGCCCATCCGGGTTGTTCGGTAAAGCGGTGACGAGGCGAGCCTGACCGATGCCGCAGTGGCTCGACGACTTCCTTTGGGCCTACGGCAGTTTCGTCTATGGCCTCGGGGTCAATGCGATCCTCGGCCTCTCCATGTACGCGGTGCTGGCGCTGGGTCAGCTCTCGCTCGGCCAAGCCGCGTTCATGGGCATCGGCGCCTATGCCAGCGCCGTTCTCACGCTGAAATTCGGTGCGCCGTTTCCGCTGGTGCTGACAGCCGCAATGGTAGCACCCGCGATTGCCGCGATGATCATCAGCGTCCCGACCCTGCGGCTCACCGGGGTCTATCTCGCCATGGCCACCATCGGCTTCGGCGAGGTGATGCGCATCCTCTATGTCAATACCGACTATATCGGCGGAGCGCTGGGGCTGAGCGGCATCCCCGAGAAGGCCGGAGGCTCCATCATCTTCGGACTGCTGGCGGTGATCCTCGCCGGCTTCTTGTCGGCGACCCGCTCCAAGATCGGCCGCGCCTTCGAAGCGATCCGGGAGGACGAGGACGCGGCCCGCGCGATCGGCATCAACGTCGGCGCCTACAAGCTTTCCGCGCTCGTCGTATCGGCGGCCTTGGCCGGGCTCGCCGGCGCGCTCAATGCGCATTTCTCCTCATTCATCGGGCCCAATGAGTATGGCTTCGACACCGCCGTCACCATTCTCAGCTACGCCATCCTCGGCGGAGTGACGACGCCGTTGGGCCCGGTGCTGGGTGCGGTCGTGCTGAGCGCGCTTCCGGAGGTGCTTCGACCGCTGCATGACTTCCGGCTCGTCTTCAACGGCCTCGTCATCGTGCTCGTGGTGATCTTCCTGCCGAGGGGAATCCTCGGCTTGCACACGCGCAGGGTCGGATGAGCGCGCCGCTGCTCGAGGTTGCGGCCGTTACCTGCCGATTTGCAGGCCTCACGGCCGTCGACGCCGTTTCCTTCGCCGTCGAGCCGGGGAGAATCCATGGCTTGATCGGGCCGAACGGCGCCGGCAAGACCACGCTATTCAACGTGATTTCCGGATTGCTCGACGCCGGCGACGGCTCGCTTCGCTTTCGCGAACGCGACATTACTACGCTGCCGCCGCACGCGCGCGTTGCGCTCGGCCTTGGCCGCAGCTTTCAGAACCTGCGGGTGTTCGCGGACATGAGCGTTCTGGAGAACGTCCTTGCCGGGCGACATAACCGGCTCAAAGTGCCGTGGCCGGCGAGCGTGCTTCGCCTGCCTTCGGCGCGGTCCGAGGAAAAGGCCGCGGTCGCGCGCGCGCGCGAGCTCTTGGCGGTCGTCAAATTGGAGGACAAGGCGGATGCGTTGGCGGCGTCGCTCGCCTACGGCGACCAGCGGCGGCTCGAGATCGTCCGCGCGTTGGCGACCGATCCAATGCTGCTGCTGCTCGACGAGCCGGCCGCCGGAATGAACCCCACCGAGACGGCCATGCTCGCGGAGCTGTTGCGATCGGTGCGGGGTGGGGGCGTCACCATTCTGCTGGTCGAGCACGACATGAACTTCGTGATGGGACTCTGCGATCGTATCACGGTGCTCAATTTCGGCCGCAAGATCGCCGAAGGCACGCCCAAGGAGGTTCGCGCCGACGGAAACGTCATCGAGGCCTATCTTGGCGCCGGCGACGTCGCTCGCTTTCTCGAGGGGGCGCGCCGATGAGCGCGCTCTTGTCGATGCGCGGGCTCGTGCTGGCGTACGGCAAGATCATGGCGGTGAAGGGCATCGACCTCGACGTCGACGCGGGGAAGGTGGTGTGTCTCATCGGCGCCAACGGCGCCGGAAAGACGACCACGTTGCGCGGCATCTCCGGACTGCTGCGGCCGAAGGCCGGCACGATCGAGTTCTCGGGCGAAGTGATCTCCCGGCTGCCCCCGCATCGCATCGCCCGGTTGGGCGTGGTCCAGGTGCCGGAGGGCAGACAGATCTTCACGCGCCTGAGCGTCTCCGAGAATTTGCGCATCGGCGCTTTCCTGGTGACGGAGAGAAGCGAGATCGAGCGCCGGCTCGGCGAGGTGGTGGCGCTGTTCCCCCGGCTCGGCGAGCGGCTGCACCAGTCCGCGGGTCTGTTGTCGGGCGGCGAGCAACAAATGCTGGCCCTGGGCCGCGCGCTCATGGCGGAACCCAACGTGCTTCTCCTCGATGAGCCGAGCATGGGGCTTGCGCCGAAGCTCGTCGACGAGATTTTCGCTCTGATTGCCAAGCTCAAGGCGCAGCACCGCACGATTCTGCTCGTGGAGCAGAATGCACGTCTCGCCCTCGAAGTCGCGGATCATGCCTATGTGCTTGAGACCGGGCGGATCCGGCTTTCCGGTAAAGCCCGGGAGATCGCCAACGATCCCCAGGTGCTGGCCGCTTATTTGGGGGGCTAGTGTCCTGGTTCTGAAATTCACGGCATCAGGAAAACACTTGTCATTGCGAGGCGCCCGAAGGGCGCCGAAGCAATCCAGAAGGGGTTTCGCACCAGGCGTTCTGGATTGCTTCGCTGCGCTCGCAATGACGGTTATTTCCGGGTGAGACGAATAGCCTACTGCGTGAAGAGCGGCATCTCTTGGAGGCAAAGGCCATGATCAAGCTCTACACCTTCTTCCGCTCCTCGGCGGCCTTCCGCGCGCGCATCGCGCTCAATCTCAAGGGCCTCGCCTACGAGCCCAGCTTCGTGCATCTGCGCAAGGGCGAGCAGCGCGCGCCCGCCTATGTGGCGCTCAATCCCGAAGGGCTGGTTCCCGCCCTTGAGATCGACGGGCTCACGCTGAGCCAGTCGCTCGCCATCATCGAGTATCTCGACGAGACGCGCCCGGCGCCGCCGTTGTTGCCCGCGGCACCCGCCGGCCGCGCGCGCGTGCGCTCGCTCGCGGAGATCGTCGCCTGCGACATCCATCCGATCGACAACGCGCGCGTGCTTGCCTATCTCACCCGGGTGCTCAAATGCGACGAGGGGCAGATCGGCGCCTGGTACCTGCACTGGATCGACTTGGGCCTCGCCGCCCTCGAGGCGCGGCTCTCGCGCGAGCGCGAGACGGGGAAGTTCTGCCACGGCGATGCGCCGGGCTTGGCCGACATCTGCCTGGTACCCCAGCTCTTCAACGCCATGCGCTACGACAAGGACCCGCTCACGCGGCGTCCGACGATCAAGCGCATTTTCGAGGCGTGCATGGCGCTCGAGGCCTTCGACAAGGCGCAACCCTCGAAGCAGCCCGATGCGGAGGCGTAAGCGCGTTCAGCCCTGGCTGCGCGCGTGCTTGATGAGCTCTTCGAGCGCCGGCTTGTCGATGGCGCCCGGCACGAGATCGTCGCCGATGATGAAGGCGGGCGTGCCGTCGATCTTGAGCTCGCGGGCGAGCTCGTAGTTCTTCTTGACGAGCGCGTCGATCGCCGGGTCCTTCATGTCGGCGGCGAGACGCTGGGTGTCGATGCCGGTGGCCTCGGCGATCGACATGATGGTCCCTTCGTCGAGCGCGCTCGGGGAGGCGAGGAGGGCGAGGTGAAAGGCCGCGTATTTGTCCTGCTTGACGGACGCGATGGCGGCCCGCGCGGCGAGCACCGAGTTGGGGCCGAGGATGGGGAACTCCTTGAGCACGAGCCGGACATGGCCGTCGGCCTTGAGCGTCTCCATCAGGTTCGGCGTAACGCGCTTGCAATAAGGACAGCGGTAATCGAAGAACTCGACGATCGTGACGTCGCCTTGAGGGTTGCCGAGCACCTGGTCGGCAGGATCGCGAAAGATGGCGCTTGCCTTGTCGCGGATCGCCGTGCGGGTTGCCTCGCGCGAGGCCGTCTTCTGCGCCTCCTGGAGTTGGTCGAGCGCCTTGCCGACGAGCTCGGGGTGCTTGTCGAGGTAAGCCGAGATCAAACCCTCGACCGCCTTCGTCTGACCCGCGCTTAGGCCTTGCTGCGTACGGCCGACCGGGAGGTAGATCAGCACGGCCGCCGCCACGGCGGCTCCGGCGATCACCGCAAGAAAATAGGAAAGAACTCTCACGCGGCACTCCTCGCTATGGCGACGACGTCATTGCCCGCACTCTGCCGCCGTACTCGCCGCGTGGGCGCGGCTCCAGTACCGAGTTTCGCGAGTTCGTGCGTCGCCTTCCGGCGACTCACGAGCCGCAAAATCGGTACAAACTCAAAGTGTTGTACCTGCTTGCAGGCTTCGCGCCAAGGGGCGCGAAACTCTGCAAGCGGGTACTAGCCCTTCGCGTCCTTGATCGCCTTAGCGGCCGCCTGCTCGATGTCCTGCGCCCGGATCCCGCCCGGCGAGCCGTAGGGCAGGAGCTGCTGCGCCCGCTTCGCCTGGGCCCGGGCGTCCTTGTAGCGCCCCTCGGCATAAAACTCCTCGGCGAGTGCTAGCGCCGTCTGACCGTCTTTGCCCTGGCGCCCGTAGACGATGGCCAGCATGCGCCAGGTGAGGGGATCGTCCGATTCGAGCGTCACTGCCTCGTTGAGGTTGGCAAGCGCCTCGTCGTTGTAGCGCGAATCTCCGGTCTCGACCATCGCCTGGGCAAGCTCGGACTCGAGGAGCGCGTTGTGCGGGAACTCCTTGTTGGCCTTCTCGTAAGGGCCGAGCGCCTCCTTCACCTTGCCGGCCTCGAAGAGAAACTGGCCCTTGAGCTCGTTGTAGAAAGCGTCGTCGGGATGCTCGGCAATGAGGCCGTCGACGAGCTTGAGCGCCTGGTCGTCCCGGCTCTCGCGGTGATAGGCGACCGCGCGGGCATAGCGCGATTCGACGCTGTTGTCGCCTTCCTTGTAACGCTCGAAGACGCGCGAGATCGGCCATAAGAAGCCGATCAGCTTGCCGCGCATGCGCGCATGCTCCTCGACATAGCCGGGCCGCGGCGGCGCGTTCGCATATTTCGACGCCTTGAGGAAATTCGCGATGAAATCGATGCGGTCCTGGGTGAGAGGATGGGTCCTGAGATAGGGATCCTGATGCGCCCCAGAGAGGAATTCCTGGGTCTGCAGCTTCTGCATGAATTCGAGAAGCCCGCGCGCGGATTGGCCGCTCTGCTCGAGGAAGTTGACGCCCGCCTGATCGGCCGAGCGCTCCTGGGTGCGGCTGAAGGAGAGGAAGTTTCTCACCGCGAGGTCGGTGCCGGCACTCATTCCCGCCATGCCGGCCTCGCCCGCGCGTCCGCCGCTGGCCGCGATCACGGCGGCGCCGACGAGCATGCCGAGAATCTGGATGATCTCCGCATTCTCGATCGCATCGCCCATGCGCGCAAGATGGCCGCCCGCGATGTGCCCGGTCTCGTGGGCCATCACGCCGACCACCTGGTTAGCACTGTCGGATTGGATGAGCAGCCCCGCATAGAGAAAGATGTTGAGGCCGCCCGCCACGAAGGCATTGATCTGTCTGTCGTTGACGATGACGATCTGGACCTGCTGCGGATCGAGCCCGGCCGCCTGCCACACGGGCGCGCCCCAGCTCCGCAAATCACTCTCAATCTCGGCGTCGCGGATGCGGGCGATCTCCGCCCCCCCGCCGCTCTCGCTTTGGCCATAGGCGTTGGCCGCAAGGCCGAGGATCAGGCTCGCAATCGCGACGCTGGCGGTGAAACGGCGCAGCAAATGGGTCCTCCTGGAGATCGTTCAACGTAAGGAGTGCCGGCGCCGAGGTCAATGGATGGTTGCACCGCAGGGTTTGCTCGCTTATGAGCGTAGCCCTACGCTTCTGCAGCAGAAAAGGGTCCGAGGCCATGGCGCTCAAGGTGGCACGGCGGGGCGCAACCCCGCCCTTCATCGTGATGGATGTGCTGCGCGCGGCAAACGAGCGCCAGGCGGCCGGGGCCGCGGTCTATCACCTCGAGGTCGGCCAGCCGGGCACGGGTGCTCCGGCGCGCGTGCTGGCCGCGGCGCGCGCGGCACTGGACGGCCATCGCCTCGGCTATACCGAGGCGCTCGGCATGCCGAGTCTGCGCGCGCGCATCGCACGGCACTATGAGGAGCGCTACGGCGTGCGCGTGCCGCAGGAGCGCGTCATCGTCACGACCGGCTCCTCGGGTGCCTTCGTCACCGCCTTCCTCGCCGCCTTCGATCCGGGAGACCGCGTGGCGCTGGCAGCACCGAGCTACCCCGCCTACCGCAACATCCTGACGGCACTCGGCATCGAGCCGGTGATCGTGGAGGCGAGCGAGGCGACGCGCTTCCAGCCGACCGTCGAGCTCATCCGCAAGGCGGGGCGGCTCGACGGTCTCATTGTCGCAAGCCCCTCCAATCCCACGGGCACCATGCTCCTACCCGAGGAGCTGGCGGCGATAGCTAAGCATTGCGCTCACGCCGGCATCCGCTTCGTCTCCGACGAGATCTACCACGGCATCAGCTATGGCCGCAGTGCTGCGACCGCGCTTGGCGCGAGCGAGGACGCGGTCGTGGTGAACAGCTTCTCGAAGTATTACTCGATGACCGGCTGGCGCATCGGCTGGATGGTGGCCCCCGCCGATCTCGTGCGTCCCATCGAGTGTCTTGCCCAGAACCTCTATATCAGCCCGCCCACGCTGAGCCAGATCGCGGCCGAGGCGGCCTTCGAGTGCTCGCCCGAGCTCGACGCGATCGTGGCGGGCTATGCGCGCAATCGAGGACTCCTGCTGCGCGAGCTGCCGAAGGCCGGCTTCGACCATTTGGCACCGGCGGACGGCGCCTTCTATCTCTATGCCGACGTGGGCCGCCTCACCAACGACAGCGAGGCGTTCTCCAGGCGCATGTTGCTCGAGACCGGGGTGGCGGCGACACCCGGGGTCGATTTCGACAGCGCGCGCGGGCAGCGCTTCCTGCGCTTCTCGTTCTCCGGTGCTGAGCCCGAGATCGCCGCGGCCGCAGAGGCGCTCAAAGCCTGGCGGCGCTAGTGTCCGATTCAGAAGTTCTTCTCACCCGGAAATAACCGTCATTGCGAGCGCAGCGAACCCCGGCGTACGCCGGGGCAGGACGTTGGATGAAAAATCGTTTCTGGATTGCTTCGGCGCCCTTCAGGCGCCTCGCAATGACAAATTTTTTCTTGATTTCGTGAATTTCAGAACCAGCATCCTAGCGAAAATTTCGCTTGGCTCGGAGCGAGCCGTCATTCGGTGAAGCGCTGCCACCAACCGCGCTTCTTCGGCAGCACTTCCTCGCGCTTGGTGCCGACCTGAATGACCGGAGTGACCGGTGCCTCCGGCTCGGGTTCCGGATGAGCGCTCGCTGCCGTCTCTGCCGGCTCGCCTGCGGGCGGCTCGCTCGGCGCGGGTTTGGCCGCGCCCTCTTCCCTATGGCGTCGGGGACGTTCCCGGTGCCGGCGCTCGGCTTCCTCGCCCTCGCGCTCTGCGGCCTGTGGCTGCTCGAGCCAGGAGGGAACGCCCGGCTCGCCGGCCGTCGCCAGCTCGTCGCCGGCCGCTACGAGCTCCGGCTCGCGCTCTGCACGAGGGGGCTCGCCTTGAGACGGCGGGCTCGGCCAGCTTGCTTCCGCCTCGTGAGGATGCCGGGCGGGTGCTGTCGACGGTGCCGAAGCGGGCTCGAGATCGTCTCGCGGCCGCTCGCCGCGACGGCGCCGGCGTCCGCCGCGCCGGCCGCGGGCCCGTCGCCGGTGCCCGTCGCGCTCGTCCTCGGCGGCAGAGGGAGCTTGCCCTGCCTCCTCGTAAGGAAGAGGTGCGGCGGCAGCACTTTCCCCGCTCTCGCTGGAGGGCACGCTCGCCGTCTCGCCGAGGAAGGCGGGCGGCTCGGCAAGGCGTTGGCTGGCTCCTCCGGCCTCGCCCTCCTCTGCCGCACGCGAGGAGATGGTCGCCTCGCCGGCGCGTGTCCCCCCGGGTGCCATCTCGGCACCCTCCTCGTCGGCGCCGCGCCGCCGCCGGCGGCGGCGGCGGCGGCGGCGGCCCTCGCCCGGCTCGCCCGGGCGACGCTCCTCGCCGGGCTCGCCAGGGCGGCGCTCCTCGCCGGGCTCGCCAGGGCGGCGCTCCTCCGGCACTTCGCTCCGCTCGCGCTCGGGCTCGGCTGACTCGCTTGCGGGCTCCTCGACGGCTTCGGAGACGCCGGCGCCCAGAGCACCGCTCACGGTCTCGTGGCTGACGGGAGGCGGGACATGCTCGGCGGCCTCTGCCGCCTTGACGCGCTCGAGACGGAAGGCGGGAGGGACGAGGCTGTCGTCCGTGTCGACAAGGACGGCGAAGCGATAGCGCCGCTCGAGGTCGGCAAGTGCCGCGCGCTTCTGGTTGAGGATGTAGAGGGCGACCGGAGTCGGCACCGTCAATCTCAGCTCGGCGCTGCGCTGGCGGATGCCCTCCTCCTCGAGCCCGCGCAGGACGTGGAGCACGGTCGATTCCGTCGAGCGCACCCAGCCCGAGCCGCCGCACTGCACGCAATGCATCATGGTCGCTTCGATGAGGCTGGGTCTCAAGCGCTGGCGGGAGAGCTCGAGGAGGCCGAAGGGGCTGATGCGTCCGATCTGGATGCGCGCGCGGTCGGCGCGCATGGCCTCCTTGAGGCGGCGCTCGACGGCGGCGTTGTTGCGCGGCTCCTCCATGTCGATGAAGTCGATCACGATGAGGCCGGCGAGGTCCCTCAGGCGGAGCTGACGCGCGATCTCTTCCGACGCCTCGAGGTTGGTCCTGAGCGCCGTCTCCTCGATGTTGCGCTCCCGGGTGGAGCGGCCCGAGTTGACGTCGATCGAGACGAGCGCCTCGGTCTGCGTGAGCACGATGTAGCCGCCGGACTTCAATTGCACGACCGGGCTGTAGATCGCATCGATCTGGCTCTCCACCTGGAAGCGGTAGAAAAGCGGGATCACGTCGTCCTTGTAGGAGTGCACGCGCTTCGCGTGGCTCGGCGTCAGCACGCGCATGAACTCCTTGGCGGCGCGGTAGCCTTCCTCGCCCTCGACCTGGATCTCGTCGATGTCGCGGTCGTAGAGGTCGCGGATGGCGCGCTTGATGAGATTGGCCTCTTCGTAGATGAGGGCGGGAGCCGTCGATTTGAGCGTGAGCTCGCGGATCTCGTCCCACAGCCGCATCAGATACTCGAGATCGCGCTTGATCTCCGTCTTGCTGCGCTCCATGCCGGCGGTGCGCACGATGACCGACATGCCGTCTGGAACCTCGAACTCCTCGAGGATGCTCTTGAGCCGCCGGCGGTCCTTGAGATTGGTGATCTTGCGCGAAATGCCGCCGCCGCGCGGCGTGTTCGGCATCAGCACGCAGTAGCGGCCGGCAAGGGAGAGGTAGCTGGTAAGGGCGGCCCCCTTGTTGCCGCGCTCCTCCTTGACCACCTGCACCAGCATGATCTGCCGGCGCTTGATCACCTCCTGGATCTTGTAGTGGCGCGGTGCTCGGAAGCGGCGCGGCGCCACTTCCTCGATGTCGTCGCCGCCGACGGTCTCGACGTCATCGCCTTCCGGGCTCTCGGCGCCATTGCCCTCGCTCGAGCGCTCGGCGAAGGTGCGGTCCTGCTCGATGAGCGCCTCGCGGTCGGCGATCGGGATGCGGTAATAGTCGGGATGGACCTCGTTGAAGGCGAGGAAGCCGTGGCGGTTGCCGCCGTAGTCCACGAACGCCGCCTGGAGCGAGGGCTCGACCCGCGTCACCTTGGCGAGATAGATGTTGCCCTTGAGCTGTTTCTTGGTCGCGGTTTCGAAATCGAAGTCTTCGAGTCGATTGCCCTTGAGCACCGCCACCCGCGTTTCCTCGGGGTGGGCGGCGTCGATCAGCATACGCATTGCCATTTAGCAGAGTCTCCGGCGCACGCGGCCTTGAAACCCGTGCGAACAACGGGCGGCCGCGTGCCTTGGCTATGCGGAGCAGGTTCCCGCGGGCTCGACCCGTCAAACACGGCACCCGCAAGCTCTGCGGGGCCATTACGGGGATCGCGCTAGGCGACCGCTTTCGCGGTCACGGTTGGACCCAGCTCCGATGTTCCACACATCGTCCGCAACACGGCCCGCGCCTCCGAGCCTCAGCGGCCGCCACCGCCCCCGTCTGGAGGCGGCCCTCGCCCGCGTGCCCGCTCGGCGGCAGCGAGCGCCGGCCCCTCGCGGGGCAGGCGGCTGCGGCGGTTCGCACCCCTAACATACCGAGGCCGCTCGCTAAGAACAATTGGTAAATCGTGCAACCCGCGAGAACCGCGCCCTGTGCGGTCCCCGGCCGTGATTAATATTTCCAATATATTTCAATGGCTTGACGACAGGGAGTGGAAGCCGCCCAGCCGCTGGGGCGCGCTTTCCCTCTTTTTCGTTTGCGCTGCCGAGTCGCTCGCCGTATATCTGGTAGGCAGCATGCAGGCTAACCCCAAGATGTGCCGCGCACTTTTACTCAAGGCGGTGGCGGTTGGACTCGGCCTTGTCCTCGGCCTGAGCCTGGCACGCGCCCATGCCGAATCGGCGGCGACAGGCGTTCGCATCGGCGTCAGTGCCGCGGCGACGCGCTTCGTGCTCGATCTCACGGACGAGGTGCCCTTCAAGGTCTACACCATGCGCGACCCCTACCGCGTGGTGGTGGATCTGCCCGAGCTCGCCTGGAAGGTCGACCCCACGGCGGCACGGGAGCACGGCGGCGTCATCGAGCGCTTCCGTTTCGGCCTCTTCAAGCCGGGCACCTTTCGCGTCGTGCTCGACGTAAGCAAGCCGGTCGCGGTGCACAGTGCCGTGGCGTTGCCGCCCCGTGACAGCCATCTCCACCGGCTGGTGCTCGACATCTCGCCGATCAGCAAGAGCCAGTTCGACCGCACCTATGTCGGTCCGCCGCCGCCCGAGCCGGTGGCGGCAAGGGCCCCGCCGCCCGCCGAGGGAGCCAAGCGCGCGGATGGGAAGCATGTCGTGGCGATCGATCCGGGCCACGGCGGGGTCGATCCGGGTGCCACGGGCGTGAGCGGCATCTACGAGAAGGAGCTGACGCTCGCCGCGGCCAAGGAGCTCAAGCGCCAGCTCGAGGCGAGCGGGCGCTACCAGGTGGTCCTCACCCGGGACAAGGACGTCTTCCTACCCCTCCACGAGCGGGTCCAGATCGCGCGCAACGTGCGCGCCGAGCTCTTCATCTCGCTGCACGCCGACAGCATCGCCAGCGACAGCATCCTCGGAAGCACGGTATACACGCTTTCCGAGAAGGCCTCCGATGCGCAGGCTGCAGCGCTCGCCGCCGACGAGAACAAGTCGGACGTGATCGCGGGCGCCAATCTCGACGGCTACTCGGGCGAGGTCGCCGACATCCTCATCGACTTGGCGCAGCGCGAGACGAAGAACGATTCCGCGAAGTACGCGCACGATCTCGTGGAGGAGCTCGACAAGAGCGGAAGGGTGCTCGAGCACGGCGTTCGTTCGGCCGGCTTCGCCGTGCTCAAGGCGCCCGACGTGCCCTCGATCCTGCTCGAGATGGGCTACCTCTCCAATCCCAGGGAGGAGCGGGAGTTGCGCGATCCCGCCTATCGTGTCAAGCTGATGACCGCGGTCAAGCGCGCGATCGACGTTTATTTCGCCCAAGTCGACCGCATGACGAAGTCATAACTCCGCCGCATTTTTTGGGTTATCATGACGTTGGTCGGCACCATCCGGACAAGCCCGGGGGCCGATCCGCCTCGAGGCGTGAAAGCACCGCTCGATAACCATGATCAAACGGCTGATCAAACGGCTGCTCGTCGCAGTCTCGCTGCTGCTGATCCTTTGTCTCGCCGGCGGCGGTGCGGCGATCATGCTGTTCTACCATTACGGCCGCGGGCTGCCGGACTATCATCAGCTCGCCGACTACGAGCCGCCGATCGCGACGCGCGTCTTGGCGGGCGACGGGCGGCTCCTCGCCGAATATGCGACCGAGCGGCGCGTCTACGTGCCGTTCGAGGCGATGCCGAAGCTGGTCGTGCTCGCCTTCCTTTCGGCCGAGGACAAGAACTTCTATTCGCATCCCGGCGTCGACATCGGCTCGGTGGCGCGCGCGGCCGTGCAGAACCTGGCGCACCTGGGCGAGGGCCGCCGGCCGATGGGGGCATCCACCATCACGCAGCAAGTCGCGAAGAATTTCCTCCTCACCAACGAGGTCTCGCTCTCCCGCAAGATCAAGGAGGCGATCCTCGCCTTCCGCATCGAAAGCACCTTCACCAAGGAGCATATCCTCGAGCTCTATCTGAACGAGATCTATCTCGGCGGGGGGTCCTACGGCGTCGCCGCCGCGGCGCTCAACGACTTCGACAAGCCGCTCGATCAATTGACGGTCGCCGAGGCGGCCTTCTTAGCCGCCCTTCCCAAGGCCCCCAACAATTACAACCCGAGCCGCTTTCCGGACGCCGCCAAGGCGCGGCGCGATTGGGTGATCGACCGCATGGCCGAGGACGGCTACTTGAGCCCCGCCGATGTCGCGGCGGCCAAGAGCGAGCCGCTCGTCATGCGCAAGAGCGGCGAGCCGGAATTCGCCAATGCCGGCTACTTCAGCGAGGAGGTGCGGCGCGTGCTCGTCGAGCGCTTCGGCGAGAAGGCGCTTTACGCAGGCGGTCTCTCGGTGCGCACGACGGTCGATCCCACGCTCCAAGGCTATGCGGATCAGGCCTTGCGCGACGGGCTCATCGAGTATGACCGCCGTCACGGCTGGCGCGGGGCGCTCGGCAAGCTGGAGCTAGGAGCGGGCGCAGAGGACGACGCCTGGGTGGCACTACTTGCGGCCCATGAGCGTCCCATCGGCCTCGGCAAATGGCAGCTCGCGGTGGTCCTCGCGGTGGATGCGACGGGGGCCACGATCGGGGTGGGCCAGGGCCAGCGGGGCCGCATACCGCTCGAGGAGCTCAAATGGGCGCGGCCCGAGCTTCCGGATCAGCACGTCGGGGCGCCGCCGCGCCGTGCCTCCGACGTGCTCGCGCGCGGCGACGTGATCGCGGTCGAGCCCGTCGAGCACGCGGCGGACGGCAAGGCTTATCCCGCGGGCACCTACGCGCTCCGCCAGATCCCGGAATTGAGCGGCGCCATCGTCGTGCTCGATCCCCATACCGGCCGCGTGCTGGCGATGAGCGGGGGCTATCAGTTCGAGCGCACCCGCGACGAGTACAACCGCGCCATGCAGGCGAAGCGCCAACCGGGCTCCGCCTTCAAGCCGTTCGTCTATTTGACCGCCATGGACAACGGCTTCACCTCCTCCTCCCTCGTGCTCGACGCGCCCTTCGTGTTCGACCAGGGGCCGGGCCTCGGCAAATGGAAGCCGGCCAACTACGAGCGCAACTTCCATGGGCCGATGCCGCTGCGCTTCGGCCTCGAGCACTCGCGCAACCTCATGACGGTGCGGCTCGCGCAGAACCTCGGCATGGACAAGGTCGCCGCCACGGCCGAGCGTTTCGGCATCGTCGACCAGATGCCGCAGCAGCTCGCCATGGCGCTCGGCGCCGGCGAGACCACGCTCCTGCGCCTCACCACCGCCTATAGCGAGCTCGTCAACGGCGGCAAGAAGATCACGCCCAGCCTCATCGATTGGGTGCAGGACCGTCACGGCAAGCTCGTCTATCGCCACGACAAGCGGCCCTGTCCCGACTGCGGCAACGTGACGTGGCACGACCAGGACGTGCCCGAGACCCCGGATACGCGCGAGCAGCTCGACGACCCGCGCAGCATTTATCAGGTGGTCGCCATGCTGCAGGGAGTGATCGAGCGCGGCACCGGCGTCAGGGCGCAGGTGCTGGGCAAGCCGATCGCCGGCAAGACGGGCACCACCGACGACGACAAGGACACCTGGTTCATCGGCTTCACCCCCGACCTCGTCTGCGGCGTCTTTATGGGCTTCGACCAGCCGCGTACCCAGGGTCCGAAGGAGCAGGGCTCTTCGGTGGCGCTTCCCGTCTTCATCGAGTTCATGCAGCAGGCGCTCAAGGACAAGCCCGCGATACCCTTCCGCATTCCGCCGGGATTGACCATGGCGCGCGTGCGCGAGGCGGACGGGCTGGCCGCCGGGTCAGGGGACAAGAAGGTCGTCTTGGAGCCCTTCAAGCCCGGTACCGTGCCGCTGGCGCCGGGACCGGTGCTCGACGGCAGCGTGGAGGGCAGCACTCCCGGCGAAGCCCCGCTGCGCGTACCTGCTGCCTCCGAGGGAACCGGCGGAATTTATTGAAGGAGGTGGGGGCGAAATCGCTATGAGCGGCTTCGGCCTTGCGCCGGCCCCGCCTCCG
>DATEQI010000338.1:0-3705 GCA_035272805.1 Alphaproteobacteria bacterium
GCGGGCCGCGGCTGGTCGCGGACAATCCCGGGCTCTTCGCCAAGAATCTCGGCAAGCGCTTCAAGAAGCGCCCGGTCTTGCGCAACGTCAGCATCTCGGTCCAGCGCGGCGAGGCCGTAGGTCTGCTCGGACCCAACGGGGCGGGCAAGACCACCTGTTTCTACATCATCACCGGTCTGATCTCGGCGGATTACGGCAGCATCCTGCTCGACAACCTCGACATCACGGATCTGCCGATGTACCGCCGCGCGCGGCTCGGCATCGGCTATCTGCCGCAGGAGCCGTCGATCTTCCGCGGCATGAACGTCGAGCAGAACATCCGCACGGTCCTCGAGGTGGTCGAGCCGGACCGGGACAAGCGCCAGACCATGCTCGACGACCTCCTCGCCGAGTTCTCGATCACGCACCTGCGCCGCGCGCCGGCGCTGTCACTTTCGGGCGGCGAGCGGCGGCGCGTCGAGATCTCGCGCGCGCTCGCCTCGCAGCCGCATTTCATGCTTCTCGACGAGCCGTTGGCCGGCATCGACCCGATCGCGCTCAACGACATCCGCGAGCTTGTCTCCCATCTCAAGGACCGCGGCATCGGCGTGCTCATCACCGACCACAATGTGCGCGAGACGCTGGACATCGTCGACCGCGCCTACATCATCCACAACGGTCAGGTGCTGATGGAAGGCAAGCCCAACGAGATCGTCGCGCATGAGGACGTGCGGCGCGTCTATCTCGGCGAGCGGTTCAGCCTGTAGCCGGGAGCCCGTCTCTCGCCATGGCGATCACGACACGCCTCGATCTGCGCCAGACCCAGTCGCTCGTGATGACGCCCCAGCTGCAGCAGGCGATCAAGCTGCTGCAGATGTCGAACCTCGAGCTCGCGGCTTTCGTGGAGCGCGAGATCGAGCAGAACCCGCTGCTCGAGCCGGCCGAGGCCGCGGACGGCGAAGAGGCGGAAGGCCCGGGCGAGGCGGGCGGGGCCGGAGAGGCCGGTGCCGTGGCGTCCGACGCCGCGGCGCAAGCGCGGGAGACGGGCGAGCGCGACGATCTCACGCGCGAGCCCCGGATGGACGCCGCCGCCGGGGTGCCGCTCGACGCCGAGTACGACGATTCCAGGGACAGCGCCAACGACCCGGGCGGCCGGCGCGCCGCACCCGATTCCTTCGCGAGCTGGGGCTCGGGACGGGGCGGCAGCTTCGAGGAGCGCCGCTTCGATCTCGAGGACACGCTCTCCGACACGGTGCACTTGCGCGACCATTTGGTCGAGCAGCTCAACATGGACCTCGCCGATCCGGTCGACCGCGTGATCGCCATCCATCTCGTCGATCTCCTGGACGAGGCGGGCTATCTTGCGGCGGATCTTGCGGCGGTGGCACAGCAGCTCGGCTGCGAGGTGGCGCGCGTGGAGGCCACGCTTGCGCGGCTGCAGCAGCTCGATCCTCCGGGCATCTTCGCGCGCGATCTGCGCGAGTGCCTCGCCCTCCAGCTGCGCGACCGGGGCCGCCTCGATCCCTGCATGGAGAGACTCCTCGACCACCTCGACCTGCTCGCCCGCCGCGATTTCGCCGCCTTGCGGCGGCTGTGCGAGGCGAGCCAGGAGGACCTCATCGACATGCTGGCCGAGATCAAGGCGCTCAACCCGAAACCGGCACTCGCCTTCGACCACAGCGTGGCGCAGCCGGTGACGCCGGATGTGATCATGCGCCCGCATGCCGACGGCGGCTGGCACATCGAGCTCAACAGCGAGACGCTGCCGCGCGTGCTGGTGAACGCGCAATACTATGCGCGCGTGAGCCGCGAGGTGAAGGACAAGGGCGAGCGCGAATATCTCTCGGAGCGCTATCAGTCCGCCAACTGGCTGGTGAAGTCGCTCCACCAGCGCGCCACCACCATTCTCAAGGTTGCGAGCGAGATCGTGCGCCAGCAGGACGGCTTCTTCGCCCACGGCGTACAGCACCTGAAGCCGCTCGTGCTCCGCGACATCGCGGCGGCGATTGAGATGCACGAGAGCACCGTGAGCCGCGTCACCACCAACAAATACATGGCGACCCCGCGCGGCATGTTCGAGCTCAAGTATTTTTTCACCTCCGCGATCGCGAGCTCCGAGGGCGGGGAGGCGCATTCGGCCGAGGCCGTGCGGCACCGCATCAAGGCGCTCGTCGAGCGCGAGACCGCGGCCGACGTGCTCTCGGACGACCGCATCGTCGAGATCCTCAACAAGGAGGGCATCGACATCGCGCGGCGCACGGTCGCCAAGTACCGCGACGCGCTCAGGATTCCCTCCTCGGTGCAGCGACGACGGCTCAAATCCGTCGAGTTATAAATGACTTGCGGGGAGCAGGCGGGTGCGCTTGACTTAAGGGGTGGGGCTCACTATGTTCCCGCCCCTCCGGCCTCGGCGCCCCCTTTCGGGAAGGCCGGGCGAGACGGGCGTTCCCCGGCCGGCAACGCCCCCCGGGGAACGCGCTAGGGACACGCTTCGGCAGACCGATCGGCCATGAAGGTTTCCGTATCAGGCAAGCAGCTCGACGTGGGAGACGCCTTTCGCACCCACATCGAGCAGACGCTCCTGGCCGTGGTCGACAAATATTTCGGCAATGCGCTCGACGCGCATGCCGTGCTCTCGCGCCAGGCCCATCTCTACCGCGCCGACGTGGCCGTCCACGTCGGCCGCAACATTTTGGTGCAAGGGCACGCGGAGGCGGATGCGCCCTACCCCGCCTTCGATGCGGCGGCCGAGCGCATCGGCAAGCGCCTGCGCCGCTACAAGCGCCGACTGCGCGCCCACCACAAGCATCAGAGCCAGCAAGCGGCGTCGCTCGAAGCGCAGCAGTACATCCTCGCCGCGGCACCCGAAGATGCCGAGGAGGATCTCGCGAACGGGGACAAGCCGGTGGTCATCGCCGAGCTGACGACCGCGATCGACAGCATGACGGTAGGCGAAGCCGTCATGCGCCTCGACCTCGCCGAGCTTCCCGCCATGCTCTTCCGCAACAGCGCGCACGGCGAGCTCAACATGATCTACCGCCGGCCCGACGGCAACATCGGCTGGGTCGATCCCCGCGGCGGCACGGCTTAGGCGAGGGCGGCCCTACGCCAGGAATAGAAGCATGGAAATGGAAGACCTGATCACGCTCGAAAGTGTGATCCCGCATTTGCGGGTGACGAGCAAGAAGCAGGCGCTGCAGGAATTGGCGAAGCGCGCGGCGGAGCTCACCGGCATTTCCGACCGGCAGATCTACGAGGTGCTGTTCGAGCGCGAGCGGCTCGGCACCACCGGCGTGGGCAACGGCATCGCCATCCCGCACGGCAAGCTCCCCGCCTTGAAGCGGCTCTACGGCGTCTTCGCCCGGCTCGAGACGCCGATCAATTTCGAGGCGATCGACGAGCAGCCGGTCGACCTCATCTTCCTCCTTCTCGCCCCCGAGCAGGCCGGCGCCGACCACCTGAAGGCGCTCGCGCGCATCTCGCGCCTCTTACGCGACCGCACCGTGTGCGAGAAGCTGCGCGGCTCCGACACCGCCGAAGCGCTCTACGCGCTGCTCACCGATTCGACCACCAGCCGCGCGGCGTAGGACCCACGCCCGGCCGCGGCGCGACCGCATCGATCCGCTTCGCGGCATCGATCCCGCAAACGGGCGGGGGAAAACTCCCTGATATCGCGCTCCTTGATGGAGAATCTTGCCGCGGCCGCGTAGTCCGCAACCGGCCGGC
>DATEQI010000339.1:0-8119 GCA_035272805.1 Alphaproteobacteria bacterium
TGTCCGGCGGCCAAGATCCTGCGCGAGGCGGCGAGCGTCACCAGCTTCGCGCCCGGCCAGCCGCCCGCCCGAGAGACCGTGCAATATGTCGGCAGCATCACCGACGCCAAGCTGAGCTGCTCCTACGATCCGACCACGCAGGAAAAGCTGACCGTGGTGCTCGGCGTGCAGATCGCGGCGGAGCGCCCGCCGGCCTCCAAGGTCGCTGCGGCCGAGCTCCGCTATTTCGTCGCCATCGTCAATCTCAGGGGCGAGGTGCTGGCGAAGCGCGAGTTCCCCTTGCAGCTTGCCTTTCCGCCGGGCGGCACGACGGTCAGCAAGGTCGAGGAGATCCACGAGTTCATCCCGCTCAAATATCCGGAGAACGGCGGCAACCTGCAGATCTGGACCGGCTTCCAGCTCAACGACGCCGAGCTGCAATACAACCGCGCGCATCTCGGCGGGTGAGCGCGCCCCTCCGCGCGGGCTGGCTTAGCCCCGAGCAGATTGCATTTTTGTTATAGTAACATATATATTACTATAAGTCATGATCGAGGTGCGGGAATATCTCAAGGCCGACGGCCGTAGTCCCTACGCCAAATGGTTCTACATTCTCAGCGCGCCAGCGGCGGCGAAGGTCGCCATCGCCGTTACTCGGATGGCGCAAGGGCACTTCGCCAATGTGAAAGGCGTAGGCGGGGGCGTCCTTGAATATCGCATCGACTTCGGGTCCGGCTACCGGGTCTATTTCGGTAAGGATGGCGAGCGCCTTATTATCTTGCTCGGCGGCGGGACCAAGAAACGGCAGCAGAACGACATCGATACGGCCCGGGCCTACTGGCAGGACTACAAGCGACGGAAGAACGAGGGGACGTGAATATGGCATTGACGCGGGACTTCAAGGAGACGATCCAGGCGCGCGTACGGAGCGATGCCGCCTTCCGCAAGGAGCTCCTGCGTGAAGGGATCGAGAGCCTTCTCGCCGGCGACGTCGAGACCGGCAAGACCGTGCTGCGCGACTACATCAACGCGACGGTCGGTTTCGAAGCACTCGGCGCGGTTACGCGTCGGTCGCCCAAGAGCCTGATGCGCATGTTCGGTCCCAAGGGCAATCCACAAGCACGAAACCTGTTCGAGATCGTGGCCTATCTGCAAAAGAGGGAAGGCGTGCGCCTCGAAGTCCGCTCGGCACGGCGCTAGCTCGGTTGCTTCATGTGAAAAGAAAGGCTGCCGAGACGATGAGGAGCGCGCCCATGACGCGCTCCCACCACCGTCGCCTGCTGCGGTCCCCGAGCGCAATGGTGAAGCGCGCTTGACCATCGCTCCCCTCGCCTCTGTTGACATTCCCTGCCATGCGACTAGGCTAGCGCCGCCGTAGACTCTCGCGGGAGAGATCGACGCGGCACTTGGCCTTGAAGCCGGCCTGGTGCCGCGCCGGCGCCGAAGGAGCAACCGCCCCGGAAACTCTCAGGCAAAAGGGACCGCGAGGGTAGGCAGCTCTGGAAAGCAGCCGCGCGCCCTAAGGACGGCCGTGCGGCTCACCGAAGGGGTAACCCCGGCAGCTAAGGCTGGGCGAATCTTTCAGGTCCGAGGACAGAGGGGGCTTGTCCGGCAATGCGATCCCGAGGGCGGGATTGGCACACGCGTCGGGCAGGCGGCAACGCCTCTGGAGGACCTCGTGAGCGCCCCTTCGCCCCAACCCTTGCAACGCACGCCGCTTTACGATCTGCACCTCTCGCTCGGCGCCAAGATGGTGCCCTTCGCGGGCTACGAGATGCCGGTCAACTATCCGAGCGGCGTCCTCGCCGAGCATCTGCACACGCGCAAGGCGGCGGGCCTCTTCGACGTCTCCCACATGGGCCAGGTGCGCGTCGGCGGCAAGGACGCCCCCACCGCCTTCGAGCGCCTGGTGCCGGGGGACATCCTGGGCCTCGCCCCCTGGCGCCAGCGCTACACCCAGTTCACCAACGAGGCGGGCGGCATCCTCGACGACCTCATGGCCACGCGCCTGGAGGACGGGCTCTTCGTGGTGGTGAACGCAGGCTGCAAGGCCGACGACATCGCCCATATGGAGAAGGGCCTCGACGGCCGGGTGCGCCTCGAGCCGCTCGCGGAGCGCGCCCTCTTGGCACTCCAAGGCCCCGCCGCGGCCGCGGTGCTGGGGCGCTTGGCTCCCGCCTGCTTGAGCCAGAAATTCATGAGCCTCGCGCGCTACACGCTCGGCGGTGCTGACGCGCTCGTCACGCGCTCGGGCTACACGGGCGAGGACGGCTTCGAGATCTCGCTGCCGGCCGCCGCCGCGGCGGGCTTCGCGCGCCGTCTCTTGGCCGAGCCCGAGGTCAAGCCGATCGGACTGGGTGCGCGCGATTCGCTCCGCCTCGAGGCGGGCCTCTGCCTTTACGGCCACGACATCGATAGCACGACGACGCCGGTCGAGGCGGGGCTCGTCTGGTCGATCGGCAAGCGCAGGCGCGCGGAGGGCGGCTTCCCGGGCGCCGAGGTGATCCGCGCGCAGCTCGCTGAAGGCGTCGCGCGCAGGCGCGTCGGCATCCTGCCCGACGGGAAGGCACCCGCGCGCGACGGCACCGCGGTCACGGATGCGGCCGGCCGCAGGATCGGCACCATCACCTCGGGCGGCTTCGGCCCGAGCTTGGGCGGCCCCATCGCCATGGGGTATGTCGAGAGCGCCAGTGCCCCGGTGGGAACGCCCGTCCAGCTCATCGTGCGCGATGTGCCGCGCCCGGCCAAGGTGGCCTCGCTCCCCTTCGTGCCGCAGCGCTATTACCGGGGATGAACGCCAGGGAGGAGAGCCCGTGCTGAAATTTACCCAGGACCATGAATGGATCCGCCTCGAGGCCGACGGCAGCGCCACCGTCGGCATCACGCAATATGCGCAAGAGCAGCTGGGCGACGTCGTCTTCGTCGAGCTCCCCGCACTCGGCAAGGAGGTGGCCAAGGGAGGCGATGCCGCGGTCGTCGAGTCGGTGAAGGCGGCGAGCGAGGTCTATGCCCCCGCGAGCGGCAAGGTGGTCGCGGTCAACGACAAGCTCACGAGCGAGCCGGCACTCGTCAATTCCTCGCCCATGGCCGAGGGCTGGTTCTTCAAGCTCGATCTCAAGGACAAGGGCGAGCTCGCTTCGCTCATGGACGAGGCCGCCTACGGCAAATTCTGCGAGGGGCTTCACTGATGCGCTACCTCCCGCTCACGGACGCGGATCGCCGCGCGATGCTGCAGGCGATCGGCGTCGGCTCGCTCGACAGCCTCTATCGCGACGTGCCCGAAGGCGTGCGCTTGAAGGCGCCCGTGGAGCTCCCGCGCCACATGGGCGAGCTCGAGGTCGAGCGCGAGTTCGAGGCGTTCGCGAGCGGGAACCTCGGCACCGCGTCGGTGCCCTCGTTCCTGGGTGCGGGCGCTTACCGCCATCACATTCCGGCTAGCGTCGATCATCTCATCCAGCGCGGCGAGTTCCTCACCTCCTACACGCCCTACCAGCCGGAGGTGTCGCAAGGCACCTTGCAATATCTCTTCGAGTTCCAGACCCAGGTGGCGCTCATCACCGGCATGGAGGTGGCGAACGCCTCCATGTACGACGGGGCCTCCGCCTCAGCGGAAGCCGTCGCCATGGCCAACCGCCTGACGCAGCGCAAGAAGGCGATCCTCTCGGGCGGGCTCCATCCGCATTATCGCGAGATCTGCGTCACGCGCGGGCGCTGGGGCGATTTCGAGACGGTGCTCGCCCCACCCGATCCGCGCGGGGGCGAGGAGCTCGCCAGCATGATCGACGACAAGACGAGCTGCGTGGTGGTGGCGAGCCCGAGCTTCTTCGGCCATCTCCGCGACTATTCGGCACTTGCCAATGCCTGCCATGCCAAGGGCGCCCTCCTCGTCGTCGCGGTCGGCGAGGTCGTCTCGCTCGGGCTCGTCAAGCCGCCGGGCGAGATGGGGGCCGACATCGTGGCGGCCGAGGGCCAGTCGATCGGCATCCCGCTCTCCTTCGGCGGTCCCTACCTCGGCCTCTTCGCGGCGCGCGAGAAGTTCGTGCGCCAGATGCCGGGCCGGCTCTGCGGCGAGACCGTCGATGCCGAAGGCAGACGCGGCTGGGTGCTGACGCTCTCGACGCGCGAGCAGCATATCCGGCGCGAGAAGGCGACGAGCAACATCTGCACCAACTCGAGCCTGTGCGCGCTCGCCTTCACCATCCATCTCTCGCTCCTCGGCGAGGCGGGCCTCACCCGGCTCGCCGCACTCAATCACGCCAACGCCGTCGAGCTCGCCGAGCGGCTCGCCGCCGTCAAAGGGGTCGAGGTCCTCAACAAGGCCTTCTTCAACGAGGTGACACTCAAGCTGCCGAAGCCCGCGGCGGAGGTGGTGGAAGCGCTCGCCGCGCGGCGCATCTTGGGCGGCGTCCCGCTCTCGCGCTTCTATCCGGAGTCTCCCGCACTCGCCGATCTCATGCTGGTCGCGGCGACGGAGATGAACACCGAGGCCGAAATCGAGGCCCTGGCCGAAGCGCTCGAGGAGGTGCTGTGATGGATCTCTCGCAGGATCGCAAGAGCCGTCCGACGCTCGCGGGAGGACCTGCGCTGCCGCCCAGCATCAGCGGCAACCGGGGCCTGCAGATCGAGGAGCCGCTCATCTTCGAGCAGGGCCAGGAAGGCCGCACCGGCGTCGACTTGCCCGAGCCCCGCCGTTCGGCCGAGCGTCTCGGCGCCATGAGGCGCGCGGGCAAGATCGGACTGCCCGGCCTCTCCGAGCCCCAGGTGGTGCGTCACTACACCCGGCTCAGCCAGAAGAACTACGGCATCGACAGCGGGCTCTACCCGCTCGGCTCGTGCACCATGAAGCACAATCCTCGCCTCAACGAGAAAGTGGCGCGCCTCGCGGGCCTCGCCGACCTCCATCCGCTGCAGCCCGTGAGCACGGTTAAGGGGGCACTCGCCCTCATCGATCAGCTCGCCCATTGGCTCAAGACGCTCACCGGCATGCCGGCGGTGGCCCTTTCGCCCGGTGCGGGCGCGCATGGCGAGCTTTGCGGCATGATCGCAATCCGGGCCGCACTCGAGGCGCGCGGCGAGCGGGCGCGGCGGCGCGTGCTCGTGCCGGAATCGGCGCACGGCACCAATCCGGCGACGGGGGCGGAGTGCGGCTTCACCATCGAGGCGATCCCGGCGAATGCGCGCGGACGGGTCGACCTCGCGGCGTTCAAGCAGAAGCTCGGGCCGGACGTGGCGGCACTCATGGTGACCAATCCCAACACCTGCGGCCTCTTCGAGCCGGACATGGTCGAGCTCGCGGCACACCTCCATGAGAGCGGCGCCTACTTCTACTGCGACGGCGCCAATTTCAATGCCATCGTCGGGCGCGTGCGGCCGGGCGATCTCGGCATCGACTGCATGCACATCAACCTGCACAAGACCTTCTCCACGCCGCACGGCGGCGGCGGCCCCGGGAGCGGGCCCGTGGTCTTCTCGGCGGCCTTGGCCCCCTTCGCGCCCTTGCCCTGGATCGTGCACGGGGCGGACGGGCTCCGCCTCGTCGAGCACGCTGAAGCGGCGGGGGCCGGCAGCAAGCCCTTCGGCCGGCTCAAGGGCTTCCATGGCCAGATGGGCATGTTCATCAGGGCGCTCGCCTACATGATGAGCCACGGCGCCGACGGCCTCGCCCAGGTCGCGGCCGATGCGGTCTTGAACGCCAACTATCTCTTGGCGCGTCTCGGCGACGTCTTGACACCCGCCTTCGCGGGCCCCTGCATGCACGAGGCGCTCTTCGACGACCGGTTTCTCAAGGATAGCGGGGTGAGCACCCTCGATTTCGCCAAGGCCATGATCGACGAGGGCTTCCATCCCATGACGATGTACTTCCCCCTCGTGGTGCATGGCGCGCTCCTCATGGAGCCGACCGAGACCGAGAGCAAGGAATCGCTCGATCAGTTCATCGCGGTGGTGCGCGGGTTGGCCGAGCGCGCCAAGCAGCCGGGGTCGGCCGAGGCTTTCCATGGCGCCCCCTATTTCACGCCGCGCCGCAGGCTCGACGAGACGGCGGCCGCGCGCAAGCCGGTGTTGCGCTGGCGCCCGCCACAGCCTGCCTCGCGAGCGGCGGAATAGCAGCGCAAGAGCCGTCGTCGGGGCGGCCGGCGATGCCCAGGCCTCCCCGAGCGCCCTACCCGAGGCCGCCTGCTACCGCAGGGTCGCCCGCCCTCTCCCGTATATCGGGCATGGCTCGCTTGGGCCGGATGACGGCCAGGCGAGCGCCTGAGCCGGCCCCTCCCGAAAGGCTGAGAGCTGCGCATGCGGAAGATGGAGCGATTTCACCGTGCGGCAGCCTTGGCGGCCTTTACGGAGGCCTTGAAACCGCCTTACGATCGGGCATGCGATGATCAGTGCAAGGCTGGCGATGCCCTGTGCCGACCCTGTCTTCGACACGGCTGAGCGCGTCATGGGGGCGGGGGGCGGAGGAGTGGTTGCACCCCGCCCGCGGCCACGGCCGGTGCTCATCGTCGCGCGGGTGATGGCCGGCATGGACGAGGATTCGGACGAGGATTTGGTCGCGCGCACGGCCGAGGGCGATCAAGAGGCCTTCCAGCTCTTGGTCGAGCGCCACACCCAACGCAGCCTGCGCCTGGCACAGCGCATCTCCGGCAATGCCAGCGATGCCGAGGAGCTGGTGCAGGAGGCGTTTCTGCGGCTGTGGACCAAGGCGGACACCTGGCAGCCGGGCCGCGGGCGCTTCTCGACCTGGTTCTTCCGCATTCTGGTCAACCTTTGTCTCGATCGCAAAAGGCGGCCCGACATGTTATCGCTTGAGACTGCCGCGGAGCCGGCCGACCCCACCCGGGGCGCCGTCGAGAAGATTTACCAGGACGAGCTCAGCCGGGCGGTAGCTTCCGCCATCGGCGCGCTGCCGGAGCGCCAGCGGGCGGCGCTGGCACTCTGCTATTTCGAGGAGATGAGCAATCTCGAGGCCGCGGACGCACTCGCGGTATCGGTTTCCGCACTCGAGGCGCTGCTCGTTCGGGCGCGGCGCACGCTGCGCACGAAGCTCGCCGAGCTCGGGGCGCTTGGCCCCAAGGAGGGGAAATGACCTTCGAAGAGTTCATGTACTATCTCGATGCCTATGGGGCGTCGTTCGAGCGCTGGCCGCGCGAGCTGCGCGGGGCGGCGAAGGCTTTCCTTGTCGCCTCGCCGGCCGCCGTCGCGGCGCGGGCCGAGACGGCGCGGCTGGACGCGCTGCTCGATCGGCTCGAGTTGGTGCCCGATGCGGGCCGCGAGACGCGCGTCAAGGCGCGCGCGCGGTCGCTTGCGGCAGATTCCTCTCGGCGCGCGCTCGCCCGCTCAACACTCAGCGCCGGTGCGGCATCGCTGTGGTCGCGTGCCGCCGTGCTCGCCTTCGTCGCCGTGCTCGGCGTCGTGACGGGGTCCCTCACCTTCGAGAGCCCGCAGCTCGAGACCGCGGCAATCGATGTGTCGCAGCTGCACGCCGATGATTCGCCCTTCGAGGTCGCCGGTCTATGAGCGACGGCCGCACGAAGGCGTGGACGCTGCAGATCGTCCTCTTCGCCTCGCTCGCGGTCAATTTGTTCGTCGCCGGCTATTTCTCAGCGCATCTCTGGCGGCACCGCGAGCCGCCGGGCCCGTCGCCGATGGCGGTCCTGGAGCGGCTTTCGGCGCCGCTCCCGGAGCAGGACAAGGAAGTTCTCGCCGCGGCATGGAAAGCCGATCAGGCCAAGCTCGCGGGCCTCTCCGCGGAGCTTCAAGCAGCACGCCGCGAGGTGCGCGCCAAGCTCATCGCCGAGCCTTTCGACAGCACCGCCCTTGCCGCCGCAATGGCGAACGCGCGCATGAAGCACGAAGCCCTCGACGCGGAATTCCAGGCCATCATCGCCGATGCCGTCACGAAATTCTCGCCCGAGGGCCGCAAGCTCCTGTGGAGCCGCCCGCCGCCGCACTGAGCAACTTCCCGCTTGATGGAATCGCCGCCCCCTCACCCTGCCCTCTCCCCCTGAAGGGGGAGAGGGTTGCGAAGGGTTGGCGAGGCGAAGCCGAGCCTTACCCGTTTGACGCCTGCCAAGCGTCCACTGGACGCTTGGCCCGAACATGCCAGTGGCATGTTCGGCTGGCGTCAAAGGGTGAGGGGGTGGCG
>DATEQI010000340.1:0-6397 GCA_035272805.1 Alphaproteobacteria bacterium
TCGAGTTCAGAGCGCATTTCCCGCGAGCTGTGGGCGCGCCACGGCGTGGTGACCGAGACGCTCGGCCCGCACGAGCTCAACCAGCTCATCCCCGAGATCTCGCCCGCCGTCAGCCGCGCGGTGCTCTTCCCCAACAACGGCCATACGGTCAATCCGCAGCGCCTCTTGGACACGCTTGCCATGCTGCTGCGCGAGGCGGGAGGCAGCTTGCATCACGAGCGGGTGATGAAGATCCTGCCGCAGGAGGGTGCCGGCTTCCGCGTCCTCACCAATAACGGCGATCATCGCTTCGCCAAGGTGGTGGTGGCGGGCGGGGCCTGGTCCAAGCGCCTGCTCGCCCCGCTCGGCGTGCGCCTGCCGCTCGAGACCGAGCGCGGCTACCACGCGATGGTGCGCAATCCGTCCTTCTCGCTGCGCATCCCGGTCTTGCACAAGACCAAGGCATTCGGCGCCACGCCGATGGAGGGGGGCTTGCGCTTTGCCGGCACGGTCGAAATCGCGGGCCTCGACATACCGATGAACGAGCGGCGCGCCGAGGCGGTCCTCAGCCAAGGCCGGGCGCTCTTCCCCTCGCTCCGCGGCGAGGACGTCTCGATCTGGATGGGCTACCGCCCCTCGCTTCCCGACAGCGTGCCGGTGATCGACGAGGTCGCGGTCGGGCGCGGGCTCTTCATCGCCTGCGGTCACGGCCATACCGGCATGACCGCGGGTGCCGTCACCGGCCGGCTCGTCTCCGAGCTCGTGTTGGGCAAGACGACCATGATCGATCCGCGGCCCTATCGCCTGGCGCGCTTCCATTAGGGGCGCGCCGCGGGCGTTGGTTCCCGGATGTGATAAACCCCCCTCCCTGACCCTTCCCCTCAAGGGGAATCGGCCGCCCGGTGAGGAGCGGCCGATGGGGAGGAGGTGACGCTTGAATTTTCGAGAGTCGGTGCTGGTGTCGCGATTCGCAAGTTCGTCTCATCCGGAGATGCCCGTCATTGCGAGCGAAGCGAAGCAATCCAGCGCGCCTCGTGCGAGACCCTTTCTGGATTGCTTCGGCGCCCTTCGGGCGCCTCGCAATGACACGTGTTTTCCTACGTGGTTAATTTCAGAACCAGGGCCCTAGCGCTTGACGGCGATGAGGTCGATCTCGACCTTGCAGCCGGGGACGAGGAGCCCGCCGATGCCGATCGTCGTGCGCGGCGGCGGGGCGGGGAAATACTCTTTCCACACCTGGTCGAAGGCGAAGAAGTCGTCGAGGTCGGTCATGAAGACCTGCGCCTTGACCACGTCGTTCAAGCCGCAGCCCGCGGCCTTGAAGGTGGCGGCGAGATTGTCGAGGATGGTGCGCGTCTGGCGCTCGATCTCCGAGCCGTAATGGGGAAAGGCCGGATCGACGCGCGCTTCGGGGGCGACGCCGGTCTTGTAATCCGACGCGATCTGGCCCGCGGCATAGACGGTCGAGCCGACGACGATGCCCTGGCAATAATGCGCGAGCGGCGTGGGTGCGGTCTTGGTGGTGATGACCTTGCGCGCGACGTTCGGCTTGACCGCGACGAGATCGATCTCGACCTTGCAGCCCGGCACGAGCAGGCCGCCGATGCCGATCGTCGTGCGCGGCGGCGGGGCGGGGAAATACTGTTTCCAGATCTGGTCGAAATGGAAGAAGTCGGCGAGGTCGGTCAGGAACACCTGCGCCTTGACCACGTCCTTCAGCTCGCAGCCGGCGGCCTTGAAGGTGGCGCGGAAATTCTCGAGGATGTAGCGCGCCTGGCGCTGGATCTCCGAGCCGTAATAGGGGAAGGCGGGATCGACGCGCGCCTCGGGGGCGACACCGGTCTTGTAGTCGGAGGCGATCTGGCCCGCCGCGTAGACGGTGTCGCCGACGACGATGCCTTGGCAATAATGCGCGAGTGGGGTGGGTGCGGCCTTGGTGGCGATGACCTTGCGCGGCACCCCCGGCTTGACGGCGACGAGGTCGATCTCGACGAGACAGCCGGGAACGAGGAGCGCGCTGATGCCGATCGTCGTGCGCGGCGGCGGCGCGGGGAAATACTGTTTCCAGATCTGGTCGAAATAGAAGAAGTCGTCGAGATCGGTCAGGAACACCTGCGCCTTGACCACGTCCTTCAAGTCGCAGCCCGCCGCCTTGAAGGTGGTGCTGAGGTTGTCGAGGATGTAGCGCGTCTGGCGTTGGATCTCCGAGCCGTAATAGGGGAAGGCGGGGTCGACCAGCACCTCGGGGGCGACGCCGGTCTTGAAGTCCGACGCGATCTGCCCCGCGGCATAGATCACGTCGCCGGCGGCGATGCCCTGGCAATAATTCGCGAGAGGCGTCGGCGCCGACGCGGTCTTGATCACGTGCCGTCTCATGGTCTCTTTCCTCGTCTTTTTGCTTTGCCGGCCGGGCGGCTCGGGGCGCCCCTCGATATCTCGCTCCTGCCGTAGACGCTCACGGCGGCGGCACGGCTGACCTTGCCGTTCGCCACGTCCGCGCGCACGGCCTCGAGCGGCCGGCGCTTGGGATCGCCGTAGCCGCCCCCGCCGGCAGTCTCGACGACGAGGCGGTCGCCCTTGCTAAGCGTGGTCACAATCTTGGACGGAATCTCGACCAGGCTTCCGTCCTTGCGCGTGATGCGCGAGCGCGCCATGGCCCCGGGCGCGCCGCCATGCGCACCGGGTGCGCTCGAGAAATGGCGCTCGCCGCGATGGGAGAACGAGACCTCGCCCTCCAGGATCTCGTACTCGCGCACCACGCCGAGCCCGCCGCGGAACTCCCCGGCCCCGCCCGAATCCTCGCGCAAGGCGATGCGGTGGATGCGGATCGGCGCCTCCATCTCCATCGCCTCGGCCGGGAGGTTCATGCAATTGGTGGCATCCGTCTCGATCACGTCGACGCCGTCGCGGGCCGCGGATGCTCCGCTGCCGCTGGCGACGAGATCGCCCACCACGTAAGCCGCACCATCGCGGCCGCGGCCGCCGAAGGCCAACACCAGGAGCTCGCCGGCGGAGGCGGCCGGCACCTTGCCGGGGAGCACGGGGGCAAGTGCGCCTATCATGCAGCCGGTGATGCGCTTGATGGTCGAGGTGCGGGCATTGACCGGCGCCGGTGCCTCCGGGTTGACGAGCGAGCCTTTGGGCAGCTTGAGCTTGACCGGGCGGAAGCAGCCGCCGTTGGTCGGGATGGTCGGATCGGTCAAGGCGCGCACGGCAAAGCAGGCGGCGGCGAGCGAGCCCGAGGGCACGCAGTTGAGCGGCCCCTTGACCTGGGCGCTCGTGCCGGCGAAGTCGAACTCGATGTCGCCGTCCTTGACCGTGACGGCGACCTCGATGCGGATCTGGCGGTCGAGCTCGATGCCGTCGTTGTCGAGGTAATCGACGAAGCGATAGGTACCCGGCGGGATCGCGCGGAGCGCATCCCTCGTCATCTCCTCCGAGCGGATGAGGAGCTCGTCGAAGATCGCCGCGAGCTGATTGTGGCCGTAGCGGTCGGCGACCTCGCCGAGCCGGCGCGACGCCACCGTGCAGGCCGCGACCTGGGCGTTGAGATCGCCCATCACCGTGTCGGGGATGCGCACGTTCTGGCGGATCATGCGGACGAGCGTGTCGTTCATGACCCCGGCGTCGCGCAGCTTGAGCGGGGGTATGCGCAGTCCCTCCTGGTAGATCTCCGTCGAGTTGGTCGGCACCGAGCCGGCCGCCATGCCGCCCACGTCCTGGTGATGGGTCATCGCACCCGCGAGCGCGATGAGCTTCTCGCGATGGAAGACCGGCAGCACAACCGCGATGTCGGGGAGATGCGTGCCGCCCGTATAGGGGTCGTTGAGGATGAAGAGGTCGCCCTCCCCCATATGCTCGACCGGGTAGGTCTTGATGATCTCGGCCACCGCCGGGATGAGGGTGGCGAGATGGATCGGGATGGAGCAGGACTGGGCGAGCGTCGTCCCCTCCGGCGTGAAGAGGCTCGCGGAGGCGTCGAGCCCCTCCTTGACGATGGGCGAGAAGGAGCTGCGCAAGAGCGTCGACTGCATCTCGTTCGCGATGCCGTCGAGCTTGTGGCGCACCACCTCGACGGTGATGGGGTCGAGCGCCGTGTCCTTCGCTTGTCGGGGCATGGGTGGGCTCCGTCAGTCCGCGGTGATCACGAGGGTGCCGTTCTCGGCCACGCGCGCCGCCCAGCCGGGCTCGACGAGCGTGGTGGTGTCGCTCTGCTCGACGATGGCCGGACCGCCGATGCGCGCGCCCACGGCAAGGGCTGCGCGGTCATAGACACGCGCCTCCATGAAGCCGCCGCTCTCCGCCGTCAGGATGCGGCGGCTTTCCTTCTCGGCCGAGGCCGAGCTCGGCCGGTAGGGCTCGGAGGAGTGCCGGGCGGCGGCGCTGCGATGGATGGTGCGCAAGTTGACGATGCGCGCCGGCCCCTCGACGCTGTGGCCGTAGACCCGGTCGTGCATGGCGAGAAAGTCGCGGTAAAGCGTCTTGAGCGCCCCGGCTCCCGCGGCCGCGAGCGGAATTTCCAAGTGATAGGACTGCCCGACATAGCACACGTCCGCAAAGTAATGGATGTGCGCGCGCTTGGGCGGCACCCCTTCGCTCGCCATGAGGCCGGCGCACGCTTTATCGATCCTCGCGAGCGTGGCGCGCACCTCCGACCAGGCGAGCCCGGCGAGCGGGCGCGGGAAGGCGGCCGACACCTCGTGCTCGATCGGCGCGTGGAGGAGCCCCGCCGCCGAGAGCACGCCCGGGTGGAGCGGCACCGCGATACGCCGGATGCCGAGCTCGCGGGCGAGTGCCGTGGCGTGGAGCGGGCCGCCGCCGCCGAGGGGGAGCAGCGTGTACTCGCGCGGATCGATGCCGCGCCCGATCGAGACGAGGCGGATCGCCTCGGACATCTGGGCGTTCAGCACCCGGTGGATGCCGAGGGCCGCCTCTTGCAGCGTCATGTTCAAGGGACGCGCGATCCTCGCCTCGAGCGCCCGGCGCGCGAGCTCGGGCGCGAGCTTGAGCGAGCCGCCGGCGAAATAGTCGGGATTGATGAGGCCGAGGATGAGCGAGGCGTCGGTCACGGTCGGCGCCTCCCCGCCGCGGCCGTAACAGGCCGGCCCGGGCTCCGAGCCGGCCGACTGCGGCCCGACGCGCAGCGACCCGGCACCGTCGAGCCACGCGATCGAGCCGCCGCCGGCGCCGATCGTGTTCACGTCGACCATGGGCACGCGCACGCCATAGCCGCAGATCTCGCCCTCGGCGCGGATGAGCGGCTGGCCGCGGCTCACGAGCGCGATGTCGCAGCTCGTGCCGCCGATGTCGAGGGTGATGAGGTCCTCGATGCCGACGGAGCGCCCCACCTCGACGCCGCCGATGACGCCGGCCGCGGGGCCCGAGAGGAAAAGGCGCACGGGTCGCCGGCGCGCCACGCGGGAAGAAGCGATCCCGCCGCGCGACTGCATGATCTGGAGCGGGATCGCGACGCCGCCGCCCGCGAGATCCTGCTCCATGCTCTCGAGATAGCGGTCCACCACCGGCTTGATATAGGCATCGAAGGCGGTGACGCAGGTGCGCTCGTACTCGCGAAAGGCGGGATCGACCTCCGAGGAGAGCGATACCATCATCGAGGGTGCCAAGCGGTGGATGAGCTCGCGCGTGCGCTCCTCGTGCGCGGGGTTGAGGAAGGAGAAGAGATAGCTCACGGCGATCGCCTCGACGCCGTCCGCGACAAGGGCTTGAGCCGCGCGCTCGACGGAGGCCTCGTCGAGCGGGACGAGGACCGAGCCGTCGGCGGCGATCCTCTCGCGCACCTCCTTGCGCAAGGCGCCGGGAACGAGGAAGACCGGCGCCTCGGGCTTGAGGATGAGATCGTACATGGCGCGCCGCTTCTGACGGCCGATCTCGAGCACGTCCTTGAAGCCGGCCGTGGTCAAGAGGCCGATCTTGGCTCCCTTGGCCTCGAGCACCGCGTTGGTCGCGACCGTGGTGCCGTGGACGAAGCGGCGGATCGCGCGCGCGTCGACCTGCCAGGCGGCAGCCATGAAGTCGATGGCGGCCTTGACGCCAGCGCTCGGGTCAAGGCGCGTCGTCGGAATCTTGACGAGGCGCAGCGCCCCTTGCGCGTCGCGGCACACCACGTCCGTGAAGGTGCCGCCGATGTCGACGCCGATCTCGAAACCGTCCATCATGTGCTCGCTCTCATCGCCCCTCGCCCCGTGTTTCTGTAACATCCCTTTCCGGCCGCGAACACTAGAGATAAATGCTCCTCACGATCTCTTCCGCGAGTGCGGCACCGCTTCTGATGTCGCCGCGCTCCGAAACGCGGCCGTCGCGCAGGATGAGGAAGCGGTCGGCTATCGAGAGCGCGAGCTTGATGTTCTGCTCCACGATGAGCATGGCGATGCCGCGCGCTTTCAGGAGGGCGATGATC
>DATEQI010000341.1:0-8392 GCA_035272805.1 Alphaproteobacteria bacterium
GTCATTGCGAGGCGCCCGAAGGGCGCCGAAGCAATCCAGAAAGAGTTTCGCACCAAATGTCTGGATTGCTTCGCTGCGCTCGCAATGACGGCTTAAATCAGGTGAAACAGGCTGCGGAACCGGGACACTAGAGTCCCTAACCACTTTGCGCTAGGTTAATCCCAAGTTGGTGCGCCGACTGCGCCAATAAGGAGAAACTTTCGGGAGACGGAAATGAACAAATTCGCGATAAAGGCGGTGTTCTTCGCACTTGCGGTAAGCTTCGGGCTCGGCGTCGCAATGGCCAAGGCCGACGAGCTCGGCGACATCAAGAAGCGCGGCACGCTCATCGTCGGCACCAAGGCCGACTACAAGCCCTACGGCTTCCGCGACCCCTCGGGCAACATCGTGGGGGTCGAGCCCGACCTCGCCGCCGACGCGGCCAAGCGCCTCGGCGTCAAGCTCGAGCTGGTGCCGGTGGTCGCGTCCAACCGCATGCAGTTCCTCGATCAAGGCAAGATCGACCTGATGATTGCGACGATGACCGACACGCCCGAGCGGCGCAAGGTCGTCGACATCGTCGATCCCGACTACTACGCCTCCGGCACCAACCTGCTGACACCCAAGTCGGCGCATCTCACGGACTGGGTGCAGCTCAAGGGCAAGCCGGTCTGCCTCATCCAGGGCTCCTTCTACAACAAGGAGCTGCAGGAGAAGTACGGTATCGAGCCGGTGGCCTTCAAAGGCACGAGTGAGGCGTACGCGGCACTCAAGTCGGGCAACTGCGTGGGCGTTGCCTACGACGACACGGCCCTCTTCGGCCAGCTCCTCGATCCCGAGTGGAAGGACTACGAGGTGCCGCTCAAGTCGATCCTGGTCGAGCCGTGGGGCCTTGGGGTCAAGCTCGGCGAGAGCGATTTCGCGAAATTCATGCACGACACCATCATCGACTGGCACAAGACCGGCTTCATTCTCGGGCTCGAGAAGAAGTGGGGCCTGCCGAACTCTGACTACGCCGTGGAGATGCACGCGAAATACAAGTGAGTAAATGCGGAGACCGATCCCTCACCCTTCCCGTCGCTCCGCGACGGGCCCCTTCGTCGATCCGCCTTGCGGCTCGACCCCGCAAGCGGGCGAGGGTAAGAAAATAGCCCCTCTCCCGTTTACGGGAGAGGGAGGGGCCCATCCCAAGGGGATGGGAGGGTGAGGGACTAAAGCCGGGGGGCAGTCTGATGCAGGCGTTCTGGCAGTGGTTTGCCTGGCTGCACGAGCGCACCGGCATCAACCTCACCATTTTCTACGATGCCTTCGACCGGCACCGTTTCATCGAAGGCTTCTGGATGACGGTCGAGCTCTCGGTCGTCTGCGTGCTGCTCAGCCTCGTCATCGGCGTTCTCGGCGCCTGGCTGCAGGGCTCCAAGCTCAGGTTCCTGCGCTTCGTGGTGCACTGGTACATCCAGTTCTTCCGCAACACCCCGCCGCTGGTGCAGCTCTATTTCTTCTATTTCGGCATCGGGGCCATCCTGCGCGTCCCCGGCCCCAACGGCATCGCCCAACCCCTCGTCAGCAACGTCGCCTGGGCGATCCTCTCGCTTTCGTTCTACGCGGGCGCCTTCAACGTAGAGATCTTCCGCGCCGGCATCGAGGCGGTACCCCGCGCTACCGTCGAGGCCGCCGAATCGCTCGGCTACGGCCGGCTCGCCGCCTACCTCCACGTCATCCTGCCGCTCGCCTTCCGCATCACCCTCCCTGCGCTCAACAACAACCTCGTCAACCTCGTCAAGACGACGACCCTCGCTTACGCCATCTCGGTGCCCGAGATGCTGTGGGTGTCGAGCCAGATCTGGTCGGACGAGGTCAACGTGCCCGAGATGATGAATGTGCTGCTGATCTGCTACGTCGGGCTCGTGGGCCTGCTCGTCCTCGTGATGAACCGGTGGGAGCGCGCGTTGCGCGTCCCCGGCTTCGGCGTTACCGCGCGGGGGATCGCATGAGCCGCAGCGGTCTCGGGGTCGGAGCCGCGTTGGCGCGCGGGAGCGATCTGCCGGTGCTGCTGCCGGGCGCCGAGCGGCTCGCCCGCAGTGCGGCTCAGGAGCGTGCTTCCGGCTTGCCGTCGCTCCGGCTCACGCCCGGCCACGGCGTCGTCATCCTCTTGCTCTTCCTCCTCGCGACGGGGGCGGCCGAGGCCGAGACGGCACCCCTCCACGCCTCCGTCATCCTCACACTTTTGAAATGGACCCCGCTCCTCTTGAAGGGCTTCGTGTTCAACATCGCGATCAGCTTCTTCGCGATGGCGATCGGAAGCGTGGCCGGCACCGGGCTCGGGCTCGCGCAGATCTCGCTCCTGCCGCCGGTGAGGCGGACGGCGTCCTTCGCGACGCATTTCTTCCGCAACGCGCCGTGGCTGGTGCTCCTCTTCTATTGCATGTTCCTCCTGCCCTTCCAGGTGCGCGTCTTCGGCGTTGTCGTGCCGCTGCCCGACTGGATCAAGGCGACTTTCGGGCTGGCGTTGCCGGTGATGGCGAACGTGGCGGAGATCGTGCGGGGGGCCGTGCAGTCGATCCCGAGCAGCCAGTGGGAGTCGGCCAACTCGCTCGCCTTCAGCCGGCGCCAGACGATCTGGATGATCATCCTGCCGCAGTGCCTGAAGCGCATGCTGCCGCCGTGGATGAACCTCTACGCCATCCTCGCCATGTCGACCGTGCTCGCCTCGGTGGTCGGCGTGAGCGAGGTCATGACGCTCACGGGCGACGTGCTCGCGGCCGAGAACCGGCCGGAGCTCCTGCTGCCCTTCTACAGCTACATCCTCGTCTGGTTCTTCCTCTACTGCTATCCCATCGGGCGCTGGACGGTGCGTCTCGAGCGCCGCTTCGCGGTCAACATCTGAGGTCGAATGCCATGGCCACACCCGGGGACAAGCCGATCGTCAGCATCCGCGACGTGCACAAATCCTTCGGTGCTGTCGAGGTCCTCAAAGGGGTTTCGATGGACGTGCAAAAAGGCGAGGTCGTGTGCATCATCGGGCCCTCGGGCTCCGGCAAATCGACCCTGCTCCGCTGCATCAACGGGCTGGTGCCGATCGACAAGGGTGCCATCCGCGTCGCCGCCTACGAGGTGCACAAGCTGATGAAGGACAAGGAGCTCCTGGCGCTGCGCCGCGAGGTCGCCATGGTCTTCCAGCAATACAACCTCTTTCCCCACAAGACGGCGCTGCAGAACGTGATGATGGCGCCCATCCACGTCCTCAAGGAGGACAAGAAGGAGGTCGAGACGCGCGCGCACACACTCCTCAAGAAAGTACGGCTCGCCGAGAAGGAGGGGGCTTATCCGGGCGAGCTCTCCGGCGGGCAGCAGCAGCGCGTGGCGATCGCGCGCGGGCTCGCCATGCGGCCGGAGATCATGCTGTTCGACGAGGTGACGGCGGCGCTTGATCCCGAGACCGTCAAGGAGGTCCTCGTCACCATCCGCGAGGTGGCGGAGGAGGGCATGACCTGCATCCTCGTCACCCACGAGATGGGCTTCGCGCGCGAGGTCGCCGATCACGTCTATTTCACCGACCACGGCGTGATCGTCGAGCACGGCCCGCCGGCGGAATTCTTTGCCCACGCGCGCGAGGCGCGCACGCGGGAGTTCCTCTCCCAGATTCTCTAGCGGCGCGGCCGCCATCTGGGGGCGCTCTAAACCCGATTCGAAAGTTCGCCCCTCCCGCCGATTGCCGTCATTGCGAGCGCAGCGAAGCAATCCAGGGCGCTGGGTGCGAGACCCTTTCTGGATTGCTTCGGCGCCCTTCGGGCGCCTCGCAATGACAAGGGTTTTCCTGATGTCGCGAATTTCCCAACCAGGACCCTATGCCCTATCGAAAAGGCGCCGAAGCTCGAGCTTGGCCTGAGCCAAGACCCTCTTGCGCTCCGCCGTGAGACCGCGGCCGGCGCGGTTGATGTAGAAATTGAGCATGGACATGGCGGACTGATAGGGGCCCGCCTTCCGCCGCCGGCTCCGCTCGGCCGAGCGCTTGAGCGCGCGCGCGATGCGCTTCGGGTCGCGCCAGGTGAAGGCGCTGCGCTCGATATCGAGCGCATTGCTCTTGCGCATGACGTCCGCGGACCAGTATTTCCGCTGCGCCTGAGGTTTGCTCGCACGCTTGGCCGGACTCGTGCCCCGACGCCTGGCCGGAGCGCCTGTCTTCCGTGCCGCCATGGCTCAGCCCTCGAAATTCATTGCCGGTAGCCGCGCTGCCCGCCTCACTGCGGGCCTCTTAAGGGCGAGGACGGCGAGGACGATCAGCATCATCCCAAGCGCACCCAAAGCCCCGCCCCCACGGTACCCCGGACGATTGCCGCACATGCTTGTTGTATCACGAGGCTTCCCCATCCTACAGTCGAGCGGAACGCAAGGACGCCGCAAGAGCGTCGGAGGGGAGGAATCATGAGAAGCAAGCTGATCGCCCTATGCGCCGCCTTGCTCGCCGCCGGTCTTTGGCCCGCATTCGCGCAAGAGAAGACCTTCGAGCTCAAGATTTCCCACTGGGTGCCGCCCACCCATCCGCTGCAGGCGGCCCTCGAGGCCTGGGCGAAGTCGGTCGAGGAGGCGTCCCATGGGACGATCAAATCGACGATCTTCCCGGCCCAGCAGCTCGGCAAGGCCTTCGACCACTACGACATGGCGCGGGACGGCATCGCCGACATGACCTACGTCAATCCGGGTTATCAGCCCGGCCGCTTCCCCATCATCGCGGCGGGCGAGCTGCCGTTCCTCATGAGCGACGCCAAGGGCGGCTCGGCGGCGCTCGACGCGTGGTACCGGAAGTACGCGGGTCGCGAGATGGCCGACGTCAAGTTCTGTCTCGGCTTCGTGCACGACCCGGGCAGCTTCCACTCGCGCAAGAAGATCATGGTGCCCGGAGACATCAAGGGCATGAAAATCCGCCCGGCGCAGGCGACCATGGCCGAGCTCGTGATCTTGCTTGGCGGCACCAACGTGCAGGCAGCGGCACCCGAGGTTCGCGACATCCTGGAGAAAGGCGTCGCCGACGCGGTCACCTTCCCGTGGGGCTCGATCCTGCTCTTCGGCATCGACAAGGTGACCAAGTATCACATGGACGTGCCGCTTTACGTCACCACCTTTGCCATGGTGCTGAACAAGGGCAAGTACGGAGAGATGTCGCCGGCGCAGAAGACGGTGATCGACGATCATTGCACGACCGAATGGGCCGAGAAAGTCGCCGCTCCCTGGGCCGACTTCGAGCACGCCGGCATCCAGAAACTGAAGGACGAGCCCGGCCACGAGGTCTATTCGATCACGCCGGAGCAGCTTGCCGAGTGGCGCAAGGCGGCCGAGCCGCTCGAGGCGAAATGGGCCGCCAATGTACGCAAGGCGGGGGGCGATCCCGAGACCACGATGAAGGAGCTCAGGGGGGCGCTCGCCAAGTATCAGGCAGCCTATTGATGCGGACCCATATTCGTCGTTGCGAGGAGGCGACCCCGGACTGCCCCGGACTGGATCCGGGGCGGGGGACGAAGCAACCCAGGACCGCTTGCCGAGGCCTGGATTGCTTCGCCTCCTGCCTCCGCCGAAGCGAAGCCACTTCGGCTTCGCGCAGGCAGGTCGGCTCGCAATGACGAGGCGGCCCAAGCCAAATGCCATGGACCGCTTTATCGACGCGATCGAGCTCATCGCCGCGGCATTCGTCGGGATCGTCGCCGCTGATATATTCATCGCGGTCCTGCTCCGCTATTTCTTCAGCTGGTCGATTCCCGACAGCTACGATTTCGGCCGGCTTCTTCTGGGCATCCTCATCTTCTGGGGCATTGCGGCGACCAGCTACCGCGGCACGCACATCACGGTCGACCTCGTCTGGGCGAACGTCGGTGCCAAGGGCAAGCGGGCCATCGACGTATTCGCGACGCTGGTCCTCTTGCTCGTGGTGACGGTCCATACCTATACGCTGTTCGACAAGGTGCGCACCACGCGCGCCGACCACGTGCTGACCTTCGATCTCAATCTTCCGACGTGGCCCTTCTTCGCCGTGGCCTGGATTGGCGATGTCTCGGCGGTCGTGCTCATCGCGGTGCGCACCTACCGGTTGATCTTTCGTCCCGAGCTGATGGCCCAAGGGTATCAGATCAAGGCGCTCGAGTAGGGCCGTCGCGATGGGTGCCGATACCGTCGCCATCGCCGGCTTCGTCGTCCTCTTCGCGCTGATGCTGCTGCGCGTGCCGGTCGGCATGGCGTTGGGCCTGGTCGGGGTCGGCGGTTTTGCCTACCTCGTCGGCGGGGAGCCGGCGCTCAAGCTGGTCGGGCAGACCTCGATGCGGACGGTGACCGATTACACCTTCGGCGTGATCCCCATGTTTCTTCTGATGGGGGCGTTCGTATCGACCTCCGGCATGAGCCGCGAGCTGTTCCGGGCCGCGAACACCTTCGTCGGGCATCTCAAGGGCGGGCTCGGCATCGCCACCATCGCCGCCTGCGGCTCTTTCGCGGCGATTTCGGGCTCATCCGTGGCCACGGCGGCCACCTTCTCCGCGGTCGCTTATCCCGAGATGCGGCGCTTCCACTATCCGCAGTCCTTTTCCACCGGCGTCATCGCGGCCGGCGGGACGCTCGGCGCCATGTTCCCGCCGTCGACCGTATTGGCCGTTTACGGCATCATCACCGAGCAGGACATCGGCAAGCTGTTCATGGCCGGCATCGTCCCCGGCATCATCGCCGTCTCGATGTACATCGTCACGATCGTGATCATCGGCATAATGCGGCCGGCCTTCCTGCCCGCCGGTCCGCGCAGCTCCTGGAAGGAGCGGCGCGCGGCTCTCAGCGACATCTGGGCGCCGCTCCTGCTCTTCGTCTTCGTCATCGGCGGTCTCTACGGCGGTCTCTTCACCCCCACCGAGGCGGGCGGCATGGGTGCCGGCGGCGCCTTCATCATCGGCGTTCTGCGCGGACGCCTCTCGACGACCGACATTCGCCGCTCGCTGCTCCAGGCGACGCGCACCGCCGCCGCGGTCTTCACCATCCTGATCGGCGCGCTGCTCTTCGGCTATTTCCTCACCATTACAGAGACCCCTCAGAACGTCACCGCTTTCCTCACCGGCCTCGGCCTCGGCCGCTACGGCGTGCTCGCACTGATCATGCTCATGTATCTGGTGCTGGGATGCCTGATGGATGCGATGGCCATGATCATCCTCACCGTTCCGATCGTCTTCCCGGTCATCAAGGCGCTCGGCTTCGATCCGATCTGGTTTGGCGTCATCATCGTCATGACGGTAGAGCTGGGGCTGATCCATCCGCCGGTCGGCATGAACGTCTTCGTGATCAAGAGCGTGGTGCAGGACGTGAAATTCTCGACGATCTTTAAGGGCGTCCTTCCCTTCATCGTCACCGACCTCCTCCGCCTTGTCCTTCTCATCGCCTTTCCGCTCCTCGCCACTTGGCTGCCCCGCACGATGGGCTGATGGCGGCGGAGCCGCGGCCTCGTGTTCAGATGAGGCCGGCGAGCGCGTCCAACGCCTGCTCCGGCGCGAGGCTTGCGAGATCGCCGCCCTCGGCGCGGAGGATGGCGACGCGGCGGCCGAGCGGATGCCACACAAGCGGATCGCTCGGACCGAAGAGCGCAAGCGTCGGGCACGCAAGTGCAGCGAGATGGGAGATGCCGGAGTCGTTGCCGACATAGCCACGCGCGAGGGAGAGGAGCGCCAATACCTCGCGCAGCGGCCGCTCGACGAGCGCATGCGCGGCGAGTGCCGGGGGCAGGCGGTGCCGGATCGTCGCCCAGGCCTCCCTATCGGCCGGCCCGATGAGGAAGACCGGTGTGATGCGCCACTCGACCGCCGCCTCCGTCGCGAGGCGGGCGAAGCGCTCCGCCGGCCAGCATTTGGCCACACTACCGCTGCCGGGATGGAGCGCAAGAATGCCCTCCTCCGGCGACGCGGTGAGGGCTGCGTGCCGCAGTGCCTCCTCGATCTCCGCGCGCGAGGGGCGGAGGAGTGGATGGCCGGCGAGCGGGCGCGGCGCCCGCGGCCAGTCGGCAGTGCTGCCACCTGCGAGTGCCGCCAAGGGCGCTAGCAAGCGCTGTGCCGCGTGCGCGGAACCCGGCGGCCAGGGAGCTGACACGGCCTTCCCCATCGCCCAGGGACCGACTTTTGCACCTGCCTCCGCCAAGGCCGCCGGAGCACCGCCCGCGACCAGGCGAACGCCGGCCGCGCCGAGAGCCCGCTCGATCGCCGCACGGCCACGGCCGAGAAGCACGAGCGCGGCGTCGACCTCGGCCAAAAGCACCCGCGCGCGCCCGGCGAGGGCTACACCTTGCCCGAAGAGAGCGAGCCAATCGCGCCCACCCGCGTCGAGCACCTCGAGCGGCGGGGACGGCTCTCTCAAGAAGCGCCAGGAGGCGGGCGTGCCGAGCAAGAGGATGCGC
>DATEQI010000342.1:0-5136 GCA_035272805.1 Alphaproteobacteria bacterium
GCCGGCCGGGCTCACGCCTTCGTACTTGTAGTAAATGCGGGCCGGCGTCCCCAAGGCCGCTTCCAGGCGCCGCGCGCGGAAGAGCGGGGTGGGCCGCCATTGGCGGTAGATGTCGCGCACCGGCTCGGGAATCTCGATGGTGCGCTCCGCCGAGACCTCCTGCTGGATGAGGGCCATGGGGAAGAGCGGCTCGAGGTCGGCGGGCCCGATCGGCTGCAAGCTGCCGGGATGGAGCGGTGGTGCGGGCGGACGCGGCAGGTCGGCCACGATATTGTACCAAGTCTTGGGAATTCGCCCCTCGTCGAGCACGTATTTGACCGTATCGGACATCGCCTACCTCCAGTAGTGCCGCATTCGGCGGCGGAATTTTAGAGATAAAGCGATAGGGCGGCAACGGGAACTCCCGCGCTCTCGCGAGCGCTAGCGATCCCTTGCGGCACCGTGTCCCATGCTTCATTGCGCAAGGCATATGATTGGGCTAGCTTTGCCGTCGTTCGTCGAGATGGATTTCCGGGCCTTTTCATGACGATGCCGAGTCGCCATCGCGTTTTGCTGGTCGAGGACACCACGTCGCTTGCCCGCGTCTATATCGAGTATCTGCGCAAGGAGCCCTACGAGGTCACCCAGGTGGAGACCGGTCAAGCAGCACTCGCGGAGATCGAGGGGCGGATGCCGGCCGCGATCCTCCTCGACTTGGCCCTCCCCGACATGAACGGGCTCGAGATCCTGAAGCGCGTGCGCTCGCAGGAGCTGCCGGTAGCCGTCGTCGTCATCACCGCGCATGGCTCGATCGCGACGGCGGTCGAGGCGATGCGCGCGGGGGCGTACGACTTCCTGGTCAAGCCTTTCAGCGCGGACCGGCTCGTCATCACGCTGCGCAACGCGGTCGAGCGCCAGCGCCTCGCGCGCATGGTCGAGTCGCTCAAGGAGGATTTCGGGCGCGACCAGTATTTCGGCTTCATCGGCTCCTCGCTCCCCATGCAGGCCGTTTACCGCATCGTCGACAGCGCCGCCGGCAGCAAGGCCACGATCTTCATCACCGGCGAGAGCGGCACCGGCAAGGAGGTCTGCGCGCAGGCGATTCACCAGCGCAGCCCGAGGGGACGGGAGCCCTTCGTGGCCCTCAACTGCGCGGCGATCCCGCACGATCTCATGGAAAGCGAGATCTTCGGCCACGTGAAGGGCGCCTTCACGGGTGCTGTCGCCGAGCGCGAAGGTGCCGCCGCGCGCGCGCATGGCGGCACGCTCTTCCTCGACGAGATTTGCGAGATGGACCTCGATCTGCAAACAAAGCTCCTGCGCTTCGTGCAGACAGGGAGCTTCGTCAAGGTCGGCGGGCGCGCGACCGAGAAGGTCGATGTGCGCTTCATCTGCGCGAGCAACAAGGATCCTCTCAAGGAAGTCGAGGCCGGCCGTTTCCGGGAGGACCTCTACTACCGCCTCCACGTCATTCCGATTCATCTGCCGCCCTTGCGCGAGCGCGACGAGGACGTTCTGGTGATCGCGCGCCACTTCCTCGTGGCTTTCGCCAAGGAGGAGGGCAAGCGCTTCGCGCGCCTGGCACCCGAGGTCGAGGCGGTCCTGCGCGCCTATCAGTGGCCGGGCAACGTGCGCCAGCTTCAGAACGTGCTGCGCAACGTCATCGTGCTGAACGACGGCGAGACGGTGACGCTCGACATGCTGCCCCCACCGCTTGACCAGGTCGAGGCGAGCCCGCGCGCCGGGCTTGGGAGTGCTGCACCGGAAGGGCCGGCACGCAAGCAAGCCTCGCCCGCCGGCGACGGCACGCCCGACGGCATACGCCCGCTCTGGCAGGTCGAGAAGGACACCATCGAGGAGGCCATTCGCCTCTGTCAGGGAAACATTCCCAAGGCCGCGACCCACCTCGGCATCAGCGCCTCCACCATCTACCGCAAGCGCATGAGCTGGCAGGTGGGCGGAGAGGGGTAGTATGCCGATTTGGAAGTTCGTCTCACCCGGAGATAACCGTCATTGCGAGCGCAGCGAAGCAATCCAGCGCGCCTGGGTGCGCCCCCTTTCTGGATTGCTTCGGCGCCCTTCGGGCGCCTCGCAATGACGAGTGCTTTCCTGATGTCGTGAATTTCAGAACCAGGACACTAGGGCGGAGGACCTCCCTCACCCTCCTTTCCCCCCGGGACGCCGTCCCTTTCGCTCACTCTGTCTCTTCGAAGTGCCACACCATAGCCTGGACCGCGGCGGCGACGAGGCCGCGCAGTTTCGCTACGAGCAGGATCGCCTGCTCGCCCTTGCCGTCTTTGCAGGCGAGCTCGATCGACTTCGCATGCGCCTGCAGCGCCAAGGCGCCGAAGGTGCCCGAGCTGCTCTTGAGCGAGTGGGCTTCGCGCTCGAGGGTGGCGAAGTCGCGTCGCTCCGCGGCGTGGGCGATATGGTCGATCCTTGCCACGGTCTCGAGCACGAAGGTCTTGACCAGCTCCTGTGCGATCGTGGGGTCGGTGTCGGCCTCGAGCTGATCGAGGGTGGCAGGATCGAGCGCCGCAAGCCCGGCCTTGCGCTCCTTGCCGTCGCCGGCAACATCCGCGCCCGCTGCGCGCAGCGCCGCCGCCAAGGCCTCGCGCAAGGAGCCGGCCTGGCCGGGAGCTGCGGGCGTTGGCACGGCACCGCCGTCCGAGGCGTGCCCCTTGCGCGCGCCGAGCCAGCGACCCACGGTATCGAGCAGCCCGGCGCGATCGATCGGCTTGGTGACGTAATCGTCCATGCCGGCCGCCATGCAGCGCTGACGGTCGTTTTCGAGCGCGTGCGCGGAGATCGCGACGATCGGCACGCGGCCCTTGGGCCCCGGCATCGCGCGGATCCTCCGCGTGGCCTCGAGCCCGTCCATCTCCGGCATGGCGACGTCCATGAGGATGAGGTCGTAGTCCTTGGCCTTGACCGCATCCAACGCCTCGAGGCCGTTGCTCGCGGTATCGACGGCCCCGACCGTCTTGGCGAGCATGGCCGTCGCCACCATCTGGTTGACCGGGCTGTCCTCGACGAGGAGCACGTTGAGGCGCGGCGCCTGCCGGGCGGCGTCGCCTGCGGCCGCGGCCGCGCGAGCGGGTGCTTGAATGACGGCCGCTTCCGCAGCGCGCGCCGGGCCGGCCGCGGCCACCGGGCCGGCCGCGGCCGCCGGGTGCTGCGGTGCTGCGGAATCTGCCAGCCGCTTGAGGCAATCCGCAAGTGCGGTTTGGTTGACCGGCTTGTTGAGCATCGCCGCGAAGACGTGACGCTCGACCGCACTCGTCTCGATGCGTCCGCCGAGGGGGACGAGGAGCACGAGCCGGGTCGCCGCGAGCGAGGGCTGGCGCCTGATCGCTTCGGCCAGTGCGATGCCGCTCTCCTCGCCGAGCTGCTGGTCGATGAGTGCAAGCTTGAAGGGCTCGTGCGAGCGCGCGCCGGCGGCGAGCGCTGCGAGCGCGCTCTCGTGGTCCGCCGCAGTGGCGACCGAAAGACCCGCGGCGGCGAGCTGACGCTCGAGGATGCCGCTCGCAATGGCATTGTCGTCGACGACCAGCACGCGCGCAGGCTCGAGAAGGGGCGGGAGCTGAGCGGCAGCACCGGGGATCGCGCATTCGAGATCGAGGACGAGCCAGAACGTGCTTCCGGCGCCGAGCTTGCTCGTGAAAGCGATGCTTCCGCCCATGAGCTCCGTGAGCTTCTTGGAGATGGCAAGACCCAGCCCGGTGCCGCCGTAGCGGCGCGTGTAGGAGGGGTCCACTTGCGAGAATTCGGCGAACAGGCCGTCTTGCAGCTCCTCCGGAATGCCGATGCCCGTGTCGACGATCTCGATCTTGACCCTTACCCATCCCTCCGCCGCGTCGAGGAGGGAAACCAGCACCGTAACGCCGCCCTTCTCGGTGAATTTCACGGAGTTGCCCGCGAGGTTGAGGAGGACCTGGCGCAGGCGGCCCGGGTCGCCGCGCAAGCCGTCCGGCACCTCAGGTGCTATGTAGCAGCCGATCTCGATGCCCTTCGCCTGGGCGCGCGGCGCCAACAGATCGACGACGCCTTCGACCAGGCGACGCAGCTCGAAGTCCAGGCGGTCGATCTCGAGCTTGCCCGCCTCCATCTTCGAGAAGTCGAGGATGTCGTCGATGATGGTGACCAGCGCCTCGCCCGATTTCCGCGCGGTCTCGGCGTAATTGAGCTGCTCGCCGTCGAGCTTGGTGTCGAGCAGGAGATCGATCATGCCGAGCATGCCGTTCATCGGCGTGCGGATCTCGTGGCTCATGGTGGCGAGGAACTGGGACTTCGCCTGGCTGGCGAGCTCGGCCTGCTCCTTTGCGGCGCGGAGCTCGCCTTCGCTCTGCTTGCGCAGCGTGACGTCGTGGTTGACCCAGATGACGGCGATCCGGTTGCCGCTGTCGTCGCGCAGCGGCACGACCACGGTGTCGGCCGTCCCCGCGCTCTCGTCCTTGCGCCGGAAGTCGATCTCGCCCGCCCAGCCGCCCTGGCGCTCGACCGCATCGAGTGCGGTGATGAGCAGGTCACGGCCATCGGGGGCGTGGAGGATGCGCGGGGTCTTGCCGATGGCCTCGGAGGCGGCGTAGCCGAACATGCGCTCCGCCGCCGGGTTCCAGTTGGTGATGCGTCCCTCGAGGTCGGTCACGATGACGCCGTCCGACATCTGCTCCCAGATCAGCGCCTCGCGCCTGAGCGCCTCCTCGCGGCGCTTGTGGTGCGTGATGTCGATGCAGGTCTCGACCCTCCAGCTGTTGTCGAGGATGGTCTCGCGCGCCTGGATCCAGCGCCCGTCCTTGAGCCGGAAGTCGTAAGGCGCCTGGGGCTCGAGGCGGCGGGCGAGGCGCTCCTCGATCCAGCCCTCCTCGCGCCCGACCGCATCGGCGAAGGCGCCGCGGTAGGCGGCCGCGCGCGTGACCTCCTCGAAAGCAGCGCCCGGCTCGAGCACGTAGGCGGCGTCGGCATGGATCTCGCGGTAGCGCGTGTTGCACTGGACGAGGCGATCCTCCGGGTCGAACACCGCGAAGCCCTCGTCGAGGGACTCGACCGCATCGTGGAGGAGCGTGCGCGCCCGCATCGCCTCCGTCTCGGCCTCGACCTGCGCCGTGAGGTCGGTGCCGGTGCCGCGATAGCCGAGGAAAGCGCCTTCGTTGCCGA
>DATEQI010000343.1:0-7177 GCA_035272805.1 Alphaproteobacteria bacterium
ACCATGCGTCCCTTGACCATGACGTAGACGCGGTCCGCCACCGCTTCCGCGAGGCGCAGGTTTTGCTCGACGAGGAGGACGGAAACGCCCTCGGCCCCGAGCCCGGCGATCACGCGCGTGAGCTCCTCGACCACCTGGGGGGCGAGACCCTGCGAGGGCTCGTCCAGCAGCATGATCTTGGGATCGATGACGAGTGCCCGCGCCAGCGCCAGCATCTGCTGCTCGCCGCCCGAGAGCTGCCAGCCCTTGCTGCGCCGCCGCTCGGCGAGCGCGGGGAAGAGCTCCAAGAGGCGCTGCAGCGTCCAGCGCTTGGCGGGTCGGCGGGCCGCGACCGCGATGTTCTCGAGCACGGTCAAGTCCGGGAAGATCTTGCGGCCCTCGGGCACATAGGCCACACCCAGGCGCGCGATCGCGTGCGAGGGGCGTCCGGCCACGTCCTCGCCGGCCAAGAGCACGCGGCCGCGGCTGGGCGGCGTCAGCCCCATGATCGAGCGCACCGTCGTCGTCTTGCCGACGCCGTTGCGGCCGAGCACGGCGGCGATCCCGCCTTCCGGGATCTCGAGATCGACGCCGTGCAGGATGTGCCCCTGGCCGTAATAGGTATGGAGCCCCTCCACGCGCAGCATCACTCCGCCCCTCCGAGATAGGCGCGCTGCACCACCGGGTCGGCGCGCACGGCCGCGGCCGGGCCGTCGGCGATGACGTGGCCGCGATGCAGGACGGTGATGTTGTCCGCGAGCTTGAACACCACTTCCATGTCGTGCTCGACGAGGATCATGGTGAGCCCGCCGCCGGCAAGGGCAGCTTTGAGGTTGTCGACCGCATGGTCGGTCTCCTCGATCGAGAGGCCTTGCGTCGGCTCGTCGAGCATGATGAGGCGCGGCCTCTGCGCGATCGCCATGGCGACCTCGAGCAGGCGCTGGTCGCCGTGCGAGAGGAGGGCCGCGGGCCGATCGGCGAGGGGGGCCAAGCGCATGCGCTCGAGCGCCTCATCGGCCAGTGCTGCCGTGCGGCCCAAGACGCCGCCGCCGCCCAAGAGCCGCCAGCGCCCCTTGTCGCGCGCCTGGGCCGCGATGCGCACGTTCTCGCGCGCCGTGAGCTGCGGAAAGAGATGGGTGAGCTGGAACGTGCGCGCGATGCCGTAGCCCGCGATTTGGTGCGCCGGCAGGCCGGTGATCTCCTCGCCGGCAAAGTACACCGCCCCCGCGCTCGGCTTGAAGAGGCCGGTGATCAGATTGAAGAGCGTCGATTTTCCAGCGCCGTTCGGGCCGATCACGGCGCGGATCTCGCCCGCCTCCACGCTCATGTCGACGGCGTCGACGGCGACGAGTGCCCCGAACCGGCGCGACAAGCCCTTGAGCTCAAGCAGCGGCATCGGGGGCCTCCTCGCCGCCGCCGGGGGCCGCGCGCTCCTTCCTCCGCAGCCGGCCGGCGACGATGCCGAAGATGCCTTGCGGTGCCAGGAGCACGAAGCCGATGAAGAGCGAGCCGAAGATGAGCGGCCAGAGATCGGTGATCTCGGAAAGCTGGTGCTCGAGGAAGAGGAAGAAGGCGCCGCCGAAGATCGGGCCGATCAAGGTGCCGGCCCCTCCCACGATCACCATGATGAGCACCCGGCCCGAGACGAGCCAGAAGAAGAGCTCGGGCGAGGCGAAGCCCGCAAAGGGCGCGTAGAGCGCGCCGGCAAGCCCGCCGAAGCCGTAGGCGAGCACCACGGTCGTCATCTTGTACGCGCGCGTGTTGTAGCCGAGTGAGCGCGCCTTGGCCTCGTTCTCGCGGATGCCGGCGAGCACGGCGCCGAAGGGCGAGCGCACGATCGCCCGGCTCAAGAGATACGAGCCGACGAGGCAGAAGAGCACGAGGTAGAAGTAGCCGATCTTGCCCTGGAACCAGTCGATGCCGAAGGGCCCCGCCGGGCGCGGCACGCCGTCGATGCCGTCCGAGCCGCCGGTCACCTCCTTGAAGCGGAAGAGCATGGCGTAGCCGAGCTGGGCGAAGGCGAGCGTCAGCATGGCGAAGGAGACGCCGGTCGACTTGGTGCACACCCAGGCGATCGGAATGGCGATGAGGAGGGTGGCGAGCACGGCAAGCACGAGGGCGATGGGGAGCGGCCAATGAAGATGCGTCAGGATAAGGGCCGCGGAATAGGCACCGAGCCCGTAGGCCGCGGCGTGGCCGAAGGAATAGAGCCGCGTATAGCCGACCATGAGGTCGAGGCTCATGGCGAAGAGGCCGAAGATGAGCCCCTCGGTGAGCACGGTCAGCATGTAGGGCGGCAGGCCGAAAGGCACGAGTGCCCCTGCCAGGACCACGAGGCCAAGGACGAGGCCCAGGCGCACCTCATTCCTCCTTGCCGAGAAGCCCGCCCGGCCGGATGACGAGCACCACGAGCATCAGGAGGTACATGAGCGCCAGCGCCAGGCTCTCGAAGTAATAGGTGCCGAACACCTGGACGAAGGCGACGAGCAGGCTGCCGATGAGCGAGCCCAGGAACGAGCCCATGCCGCCGATGATGACGATGACGAAGGCGTCGATCACGACGTTCGTGCCCATGGCGAGGAAGGCGGTGAGAAGCGGTGCCGCGAGCACGCCGCCGAGGGCCGCCATGGCGCAGCCGAGGCCGAAGACGCCGGTGCGCACGAGATCGACGTCGGTGCCGAGCGCCTCGACCATCTCGGGGTTCTGCGACACCGCGCGGATGAGGAGGCCCGCGCGCGTGCGCTCGAGGAACTGCCAAAGCACAAGCGCGGCCGCGAGCCCCAGGAGGATCAGGAACACGCGGTACCTGGGGAAGGGCTGGTTCACGACGAGGATGATGCCGCGCAGCGCATCGGGAATGCCGGCGCTCAAGGGATAGGCGCCCCAGATTTGCCGGATCCCCTCGGAGAGCACGACGGCGAGGCCGAAAGTGAGCATGAGATAGGCGCCGGCGTCGCGCCTGGCGTAGAGCCGGCGCAACAAGGTTCGCTCGAACACCATGCCCGCGGCGCCGACGAGGATCGGGGCCACGACGAGCGATGCCGTGAAGCTGCCCGTGAGCGCCACCACGCTGTAGCCCACGTAGGCGCCGAGCATGTAGATGACGCCATGCGCGAAGTTGATGACGCGCATGATGCCGAAGATGAGCGTCAAGCCGCTGGCGATGAAGAAGAGAAGCGATGCCTGCGACAGCGCATTCAGGCACTGCGTCAGGATAAAGCCGAGGAAGTTCATCCTAGAGCGTTTTCACGAATGAGGAAGCCGACCCCCTCACCCAGCTTCGGGTAGGGCTCGGCTTCGCCTCGCCAACCCTACGCAACCCTCTCCCCCTTCAAGGGGGAGAGGGCAGGGTGAGGGGATCCGGTGCGCAAGCCACGTTATGCCGCCGCGCTTACGACTTATAGCTGCTGCTGCGGCAGTCCGGCGTCACCATCTCGCGCGGATAGACCTTGACGATCTCCGGGATCGGCTCCTTGTACTTGTCGGTCTGCGCGACCTTGACGAGGAAGCCCTGGTTCTCGCCCTGATGGTCGCATTTGCGCATGAGCACCGCCCCCTTGACGGAGGTGACCTCCAGATCCTCCATCGCGGCGACGAGCTTGAGCGGCTCGATCGAGTCGGCTTTCTCCATCGCCTTGAACAGGATCTGGAGGGCCTGGTAGATCTCGCCGTCGGACCAGTCGGGTAGCTCGTCCTTGTATTCGTTGGTGAAGGCCTCGACGAACGCCTTGTTCTCCGGAATATCGTAGGTGAAGGCGTAGCGCGAGGAGCCGATGAGCCCGAGCGCGTCCTTGCCGAACGTCTTGATGTCGGCCTGCGCCACGATCTCGCAGAAGAGCTGCACGCGCTTGGAGAGATCGTATTGGGTGGCCTGCGAGAAGAAGGCGCGCGCCTCGTCGCCTTGGAGGGCGAGGTAGCAGCCCTCGGCACCCGACTGCAGGATCTTGGTGATGTAGGTCGAATAGTCCTTGTTGGCGACCGGCGTGAAGATCTTGTCGACGAGCTCCTTGCCGATGCGTTTGATCTGCTCGTCGAAGGCCTTGACGCTCGATTGGCCCCAGGAATAGTCGGAGCCCAGCGCTATGAACTTCTTCTGCGGCGCGTCCTTGAGATAGAGCGCTACCGTGCGCGCACCCATGGGCGCCGAGGTATTGGCGCGGAAGAAGCGCGGCACGAGAAGCTCTGCCGTCAGCCGGCCGTCGCCGTTGCCGTGGGAGAGGAAGAAGGCGTTCCACTCCTCGAGCTTGGGCATGATGGCGGCAGCCTCGGAGGAGACGATGACGCCGGTGATGATGCGGCAATCGTCGCGCTCGACGAACTCCTGGCACTTGCGCACGCAGATCGCGGGGTCGCCCGTGGTGTCCTGAAAGAGGAACTCGATGGGGCGGCCGAGCACGCCGCCCTTGGCGTCGCTCAGCTTCTTCACGAGCTTGCAGGTCCGCATGGTCTGCGTGCCCAGGATGGCGTAGCCGCCCGTGATCACGGTCGGGATGCCGATCTTGATCGGGGTGGCCGCGGTCGCCTTCCGGAGATAGGCGGGGGCTGCTATGAGCGCGGTGGCGGCAAGTGCTCCTTTAAGAACCGTGCGCCGAGTGGTGCCGGCAGCCGTGGTCTTGCTTCTTGTCATGACATCCTCCCTTGCATTTCCCTTGCGCTGCACGCGCGATGCCGCAGCGGTGTTTTGCGCCAGACTATGGCATGGATCGCATGGGGGTCAATCGCGGCAATGGCCCCTGCGGCAAAGCCCCCTCAGCGGCCCCCGCCGACGTCGACGATCGCATTGATCACGTAGGAGGCCTCCTCCGAGAGCAGCCAAAGCACCGTGCGGGCGACCTCCTCGGGAAAGCCGGCGCGGCCGAGCGGCACCGTGGGGCCGACCGTCTTGGGCCGGTTGGGATCGCCGCCGAGCGCATGGATCTCGGTGTCGATGATGCCGGGCCGCACCGCGTTCACGCGGATGCCCTCGCCCACGACCTCGAGCGCCAGGCCGTGAGTGAAGCTGTCGATGGCGCCTTTCGAGGCGGCGTAGGAGACGAAGGCGCCGGGGGCGCCGATGCGCGAATGGACGGAGGACATGTTGACGATGGCCCCGCCCTTGCCGCCGCGCTTGGTCGACATGCGCTTGACCGCCTCGCGCGCACAGAGGAACTGGCTCGTGATGTTGACGCGCCAGAGGCGCTCGAGATCCGCGGCGGCCACACTCGCCACCTTCGCACTCGGCAGGATGGTGCCCGCGTTGTTGAAGAGTGCGCTGAGCGTGCCGAGCTCGCGGTCGACCGTCTCGAACAATGCGAGCGCACCCGCCTCGGTCGAGACGTCGGCCTGAACAGCCAAGGCGCGGCCTCCCGCCTTCTCCACCTCTGCCACGACCTCGCGGGCGCGCGCGGCGTTGGTGTTGTAGTTGACCGCGACGGCATAGCCGCGCGCGCCGGCAAGCCGCGCGCAGGCGGCTCCGATGCCGCGGCCGCCGCCGGTCACGATCAGGACGGGGGTCATTCGCTGCCTCCCTCGCTTTCCTCTTTACGCATGGGTACTCGAAGGGACGATAGATTAGAGACTACCGAAAGCGACGGATAGTCAGGTGCGCTTGACCCTTGACAGTAGACACTATTGTTATTACGTTATAACATATGTATGAACATCTCGAGCCGACCGGATTCCGTAAGAAGGGAGCGAGCGATGACTGAGCTGAAGATCCGTCGGGTGGGCAACTCGTCGGGCGTGGTCCTGCCGAAGGAAATGATGGCCCGACTGCGCGTAGCGGAAGGCGACACGCTTTTCGTCAGCGAGACGCCGCACGGCTACCGCATCGAGCCGCACGATCCGGTAGTGGAGCGCCAGGTCGCGGCGGCACGCCGACAGGCGAAGAAGTGGCGAACCGCACTCCGGGCCTTGGCAAAATAGCCTGAGCGAGAGGGCTCATGAACCATGAATGGCTCGAAACGGAGACCATCATAATACTGCACGACGAACAGTTGGCCGAGCATGGCGGGTCCGAGGGCTTGCGCGATCGCGGGCTTCTCGAATCCGCCGTCGCCCGCGCGAGGAATCTCGCAGCCTACGAGGAATCGCCTGATATTGCGGTCCTCGCCGCTGCCTATGCCTACGGCATCGCGAGGAACCATCCATTCGTTGACGGCAATAAGCGCGCCGCTTGGCTCTCGGCCGCAACATTCCTGGAGTTGAACGGCTTTCAGATCGAAGTGGGCCAAGCCGAGGTCGTCGTGGTGATGGAGGACCTCGCCAAGGGAGAATTGACGGAGCAGGATTTTGCAGCCTGGCTACGCGAGCAACTCGCGACGGCGTCCTGACGCGACGGCCGACGCGGTGACCCGCCTCCGGCTAGCGCAGCCGGTAGTGCGTCTCGAGGCCCGGCTCGCCCTCGCAAGCGACCTTGCCCGCGGCGACGAGCTCGATCAGATGCGCGAGCACCGAGCGCCCCGCCGCCGCCCGCAAATTGTCCGCAAGGCCGACATAGATGGCGGTGACGAGCTCGGGGATGGTGCGGTCGCCCTCGCGGAGACGCTGCAGGATCGCCCGACGCCGCTCCTTGCGGTGCGCGATGAAGGCATTCACGTGCGCCTTGGGGTCGGGAATGGCAGGGCCGTGGGTCGGCATATAGAGCGCGTCGTCGCGGGCGAGGAGCTTCTCGAGCGAGCGCATGTAGGTCGCCATGTCGCCGTCGGGCGGCGAGATCACGCTCGTCGACCAGCCCATCACGTGATCGCCGGAGAAGAGAATGCGCTCCTCGGCAAGCGCGAAGCAGAGATGATTGGAGGTATGGCCGGGCGTGTGCACGGCGCTCAGGTGCCAACCGGGCCCGGCGAGCGCGTCGCCGTCAGCTAACCTCACGTCGGGAACGAAGGCGAAGTCGCCCCCTTCCTCGACCGCCGGCCCGCGCCCGGCGCCATGCGGCCCGAAGCCATAGGTTGCAGCCCCGGTCGCCGCCTTGACCGCCTCTGCTGCGGGCGAGTGGTCGCGATGGGTGTGGGTGATGAGGATGCGCTCCACACTCTCGCCGCGCAGCGCATGGAGCAGGGCCGCGATATGCTCGGGAAGATCCGGCCCCGGATCGATGACCGCCACGCGGCCGTGGCCGACGATGAAGGTGGCGGTCCCCTTGAAGGTGAACGGGCTCGGGTTGCGGGCCACGACGCGGCGCACGAGCGGCGAGACGGTCTCGAGCACCGCATAGTCG
>DATEQI010000344.1:0-9115 GCA_035272805.1 Alphaproteobacteria bacterium
TCCGGCCGGCCTTGCCGCGGAGACGCTCGTTTGCGACATCATCATGAAGCCAAAAGAGACCCCGCTCCTCGTGGCCGCGCAGGGGCTGGGCCTCAGCGTGCATCACGGCCATCACACGCTCGACTGCCAAATCCCCATGTATCTGCGCTTCTTCGGCTTCGCCGTCCCCGACGAGCGGGCGATCGTCGCCTTGGCGAGCGGCATCGCGACTTAAGGTCCGGCTCTTGCGGCCGTCGCTTCACCCTGCGAAGCGACGGCGCATCAGCTGTGCCGCCATGCGAACCACGATCGCGCGCGGCGAGCGTTGGGCGAGCATGGCGCCGAGGCGGTTCAAGCCGCCCACCACATGCACGTTCTTGCGTCCGAGGGCTGCAAGTCCCTCGCGCGCGACCCGCTCGGGTGCGGCAAACCCGCTCTGCGAGCCGCGCATGCCGGCGCGCGTGAAAAACGCCGTCGCGGTGCCGCCGGGGCAGAGTGCGAGCACGTCGATCGGCATTTGGCTGAGCTCGCCCGCAAGCGCCTCCGCATAGAAGAGGTCGAAGGTCTTGGTGGCGCCGTAGGTCGCGAGGTAAGGGGTCGGCTGAAAGGAGGCCGTGCTGGCGACGATGATGAGCCCGGCGCGGCAGCGCCTTGCGGCGGCGCGCTCGAGCATCTGCGGCAGAAGCGCGCGCGTGAGCGTCACCACCGCCACCACGTTGACCTCCACCATCTCCCGCTCGCTCTCTGCGGGGTTGTCGATCACGCGGCCGAAGCGCCCCAGGCCAGCGTTGTTGACGAGGAGCTCGATGGGAAGTGCGGTCGCCGCCGCGAGGAAACAGCACCGTCCGGCCTCGCTCGCGAGGTCGGCCGCGACGGTCTCGACGCGCCGCCCACCTTGCGCGAGGGCGGCTTTGGCCTCGGCGAGCTTCGCCGCGTCCCGTCCCGAAAGCAAAAGGTTGGTCGAGGGCGGCAGCGCGCGGGCAAAGGCGGCGCCGATGCCGCTCGTCGCCCCGGTGATCGCAGCGAACGCGTAAGCCATGGGAAAGATGCCTCCCTCGAGATGGGAGGGAGATTATAGCCGCTGAGGGAAGGCGCGTCCGCGGCCGCTCGCGCGCTCTTGCGGGCTGCCGAGCGTGCGGCTAACTAGAGGCGCGCCCTCCTACGATGGGCGCAGCCGCCTCAGTGACGCCAACGAAAAGACGGGAAAGGTGCCGGAATTGCGAACTCTCGATGATCTCGACGTACGCGGCAAGCGCGTGCTCGTGCGGGTCGATCTCAACGTCCCCATGAAGGACGGCAAGCCGAGCGATACGACCCGGATCGACCGGGTGGCCCCGACGATCGACGAGCTCGCGCGCAAGGGCGCACGAGTCATCGTGCTCTCCCACTTGGGCCGCCCCAAGGGCAAGCCCGTACCCGAGTATTCGCTGGCGCCCTTGGCACCTGCGCTCGAAAAATCCCTCGGCGGACGCAAGGTCGCCTTCGCGCGCGACTGCGTGGGGCCGGAGGCAAGCGCGGTCGCGGCGAAGCTCGCGGATGGCCAAGTGGCGCTGCTTGAGAACCTGCGCTTCGAGCCGGGCGAGGAGGCGAACGATGTGAGGTTCGCGAAAGCGCTGGCGGCGCTCGGCGAGCTCTATGTGGACGACGCCTTCGCTTGCGCGCATCGCGCCCATGCCTCGGTCGAGGCTTTGGCACGCCTCCTTCCGGCCGCGGCCGGCCGGCTCATGGAGGCCGAGCTCAGCCACCTCGCTGCTGCGCTCGAGCGGCCCGAGCGCCCGCTTTCTGCCCTCGTCGGCGGCGCCAAGGTCTCGACCAAGCTCGCCCTACTCGGCAATCTCGTCGCCAAGGTCGACTCCCTCATCATCGGCGGCGGCATGGCCAACACCTTTCTCGCAGCCCTGGGGTGCCAAGTCGGCACGTCGCTCTGCGAGCATGATCTGGGCGAGACCGCCCGCGCCGTTCTGGCGCGAGCGGCGGCGCGCAAATGCGCCATCCTTCTGCCGACCGATGCGGTGGTGGCGGCCGGGCTCGAGGCGGGCTCGGCAGCACACGTCGTCGACATCAAGGCCGTGCCCGCCGGCGAGATGATCCTCGATATCGGGCCGCGGACGGCGGCGGCCCTTGCTCGGCATCTCGAGGGCTGCCGCACGCTGGTGTGGAACGGCCCGCTCGGCGCCTTCGAGACGCCACCCTTCGATGCCGGCACCAACGTGGTGGCGCGGGCGGCGGCGGCACTCAGCAAGGCCGGCAAGCTCAAGAGCATCGCGGGGGGCGGGGATACGGTCGCAGCCCTCCATCATGCGGGTGTTGCGCAAGACTTCAGCTACGTCTCGACCGCGGGCGGGGCCTTCCTCGAATGGCTCGAGGGCAAGGAGCTGCCCGGCGTTGCGGCACTCGAGGCCGCCGCCAAGGCTTGAGCGGTGCGGGCGCGGCACTCGTCCGCTCTTGCGCCGCTCGCGCATCGACAGCCGCGCGCCGGCTGTGATAACAGAACGCCATTCCCGGTGCGGACGCGATTGCCCTCGAGGGGCAGGGAGAGCGGCGTGAAGCTCATGCGGTCCTGGCACTTCGCCGTCGTCTTCGGCGCCGTTCTTCTCGCCGCATTCCTCGCGGCCGGGCGGGCCGCGGGGGAGGCGAGCGAGCGCCGCGTCGCCCTCGTCATCGGCAACAGCCAGTACGTCAACATCCCGCGGCTCGCCAATACGGCGAACGATGCGCGGCTGATCGCCGAGACGCTGGAGCGCCTCGGCTTCTCGCTGGTGGGCGGCAAGGCGCTCGTCGATCTCGACCGCGCCGGCATTCAGAAGGCGATCCGGAGCTTCGGCGACCAGTTGAACGCCGCCGCGGTCGGGCTCTTCTATTATGCCGGCCACGGGCTGCAGATCGAGGGCGTCAATTACCTCGTCCCGGTCGATGCCAACCCCGCCAAGCAATCGGACGTCGACTTCGAGCTGGTCGAGGCCGATCTCGTGCTCAAGGTGATGGAGGGGGCCAACTCGAAGCTCAACCTGGTGATCCTGGATGCCTGCCGCAACAATCCTTTCGGCGGCCGCGGCTTGCGCGACGTGGGCGGCGGGCTGGCGCAGATGAAGGCGCCCAGGGGCACGCTCATCTCCTATGCGACGCAGCCCGGCAATGTGGCGAGCGACGGCGGCCCCGGCAGCCGCGACAGCCCCTATGCGCTGGCGCTCGCCGAGACGCTCAAGATTCCCGGCCTCGAGCTGCTCGAGACCTTCAACAAGGTGGGCGTCGTCGTCGACCGCCAGACGAGCGGCGTGCAGCGGCCGTGGGTGGCGAGCTCGCCGATCGAGGGCAGCTTCTATTTCGTGCCGCCCGCCGCACCCGCCGCCGCGCCGGCGGCAGCGGCCCCCCCACCTGCCGGCGCGGAGCGCGAGATCGTCTTCTGGCAGTCGATCAAGGACAGCAAGAACCCCGCGGATTTCGAGGCCTATCTCGCCCAATATCCCAAGGGCGAATTCCGGGGCCTGGCGCAGAACCGCCTGAGCGAGCTCAAGACGGAGCAGCAGGCGGCCCTGGCGCCGCGCGCGCCGGCGCCCGTTGCGAGTGCGGCGCCGCCGGAGAGCCGGCCGGCGCCAGCCGAGCCCACGTTCGGGCGCTTCGACGGCGAGTGGCGGGGCTCGGTGAGCGCCTTCGGGAACAACTTCAGCAACAATCCCTGTCAGAACCTGGAAGTCACCCTCAAGGTGGTCGGCAACAGCGTCTCCGGTCAGATCGTGGGCGCGTTCGGGCGGAGTGCCGTTTCGGGGACGATCGCGGCCGACGGCACGGTCAAGGGAACGACGGGCGCGGACGAGCTCTCAGGCCGTTTTCAGGAGGACCGCTTCGAGGGCAGCCTGCAAGGCGGCGGTTGCCGGATCGGCTCGATTTCGCTCAAGCGCAGCAAGTCCTGAGGCGGCCGCGAGGTGGATCGCGGCTGCTTGTCCCGTGCCCTCCGATGGTAGAGAGTGAGGCGCATGGCGGAGACGAAGCGGCCCGAGGAGATGCGGCCGAAGGGCCCGAGCGTGCGTGCGGTGCCGGAGGGCGACAACCGCGAGCGGCTCATGTGCCCGGACTGCGGCTTCGTCCATTACGACAACCCCAAGATCGTGGTCGGCTCGGTGGCGCTGTGGCAGGAGCGCATTCTCCTCTGCAAGCGCGCCATCAATCCGCGCCTCGGCTATTGGACGCTTCCCGCGGGCTACCTCGAGCTCAATGAGACGACGAGCGAGGGGGCCTTGCGGGAGGCCTATGAGGAGGCGCGTGCGCGGATCGCATTGGACGGCCTCCTTGCCGTCTACAATATTCCGCGCCTGAGCCAGGTCCAGCTCATCTACCGCGCGCATCTCCTCTCGCCCGAGGTCTCCGCCGGGCCGGAGAGCGAGGCGGTCGGCCTCTTCGCCTGGGAGGAGATCCCCTGGGATGAGCTCGCCTTTCCCTCGGTGCATTGGGCGCTTCGCCATGCGCGCGAGGTGTGGGACTGCGAGGCCTTCACCGCGCGCGGCAATCCGCCGGGCGAGCTCGGCAACATGCGCTGAGGCCCGCCCGCGCGCCCGCGCTCAGCGGCTTGTCTCGAGCACGATGATGCCCGCCGCCACGATTGCGGCGGCAAGCACGCGGCGGCGCCCGAAGGGCTCGCGCAAGAAGAGACTGCCGATGATGGCGGCGAAGATGACGCCCGTCTCGCGCAGCGCCGCCACCTGCCCCATGGCGCCGAACGACATGGCCCAGATCGCGATGCCGTAGCCGGCGAAGGAGAGCAGGCCTCCGACCAGCGGGACGAGCCAAGCACCGCGCAAATAGGCGAGCACTTGGCCGCGGCGCCGAAGCCAGGTCGCGATGACGAAGGGCATGCCGTCGATGGTGAAGAGCCAGGCGATGTAGCCGAGCGGTGCGCCTGAGCGCCGCACGCCGAGCCCGTCGACGACCGTATAGGCGGTGATGGTGAGGGCTATGAAGAGCGCGTAGAGCACGGCGCGCCGCTGGTCGCCGCGCGGCCGGCCGCGCTCGAAGGCGAGGCTCGCCGTGCCGAGCGAGACAAGCGCTATCCCGGCGAAGCCGCCCCAGGGCAAGAGCTCGCCCGCGGCGAGTGCCGAGACGAGCGCCACCATGACCGGGGCCGAGCCGCGCGCAAGCGGATAGACCTGGCTCAGATCGCCGTAGCGGTAGGCCTGCACCAGTCCCGCATAGTAGCCGATGTGGACGAGCATCGAGCCCAGCAGGTACGGCCAGCTCGCCGGCGCCGGCGCCTTGAGCCACAGGAGGGCCGCCGCGAGTGCGGGCACCATCGGCCAGAAGGCGACGAAGGCCATGGTGAGCAAGTGGTCGCCGGAGCCCTTGACGAGCGCGTTCCAGCTCGCGTGCATGACGGCCGCGGCCAGCACGAGAAGCGCTGCAGGGAACTCGAGCGGCATCGGGGAACGCGGCTCCGGCGAAAAACAGGGGTCGCAAGACCGTCATCAAGCTTGTGACCGGCTCCGGCCGTGCCGTCAAATTAAATAGCGCCGGCAATGCGTGAAGCCGATTGACCGCTCCCCTCAAAGGGCGCAAGCTGGCTTGTGCACATGTGCACAAGCCATGAGGGGAGCCGAGCCATGCCCTTCCTCTCCTTCCGCGTGGCGACTGCGACCCGCGACCGCGTCAAGCTGGTGGCGGCGAGGCGGGGCGAGAGCCTCCAGGCCGTCATGGGCCGAGCCGTCGATCGGCTGCTCGCGGAAGAGGATCGACGCCGGCCGACGTTGAGCCATATTCTTCGTCGGTTGCGCAGCCGCCAGGCCGAGTTGCGCAAGCGCGGCATCGCGAGGCTTTGGGTATTCGGCTCGATCGTGCGCGGAGATGCGCGGCCCGAGAGCGATGTCGATCTCGTCGTCGAATTCAACCCGGCCGCGAGCGTCTCGCTCACCGCTTTCGCGCGGCTGCGCGAGGATTTGTCCGCCATCCTTGCCGCCCCCGTCGATCTCGCCGAGTGGCGCAACCTCAGGCCCCACGTTCGCGCCGCGGCCGAGCGTGAGGCCGTGAACGTGTTCTGATGCCGGCGCGGGACGCCGAAGACTCCTTGCGCGACATCCTCGATGCCGTGCGGGACATTCAGGCCTTCACGCGCGAGATGGCAGAGGAGCGCTTCCTGGCATTGCCAAATGAGGATAGGCGGACCTATCGCGCGATCAAGAACGCGGTCGCCGAGATCGGCGAGGCCGTCAAAGGCCTGCCGAGCGAAATCTGCGCACGGCATCCGGCGGTGGATTGGCGCGGCCTTGCGGGGTTGCGTGACATCTTGTCCCATCGCTACTTCGTCGTGGACCTGCCGAGACTGTGGCCGGTCCTGAGGGATGAACTCCCGGTTTTGCGCCAGGCCGTCGAAAGCGAGCTGGCCCTCGGGACAAAGACGTCGTAACGGCGCGGAGACGACTCTACTCCGCCAATCCCAGGAGGCTGCGCGCGAAGTCGCGCGCGGCGAAGGGGCGCAGGTCGTCGGCACCCTCGCCGACGCCGATCGCATGCACCGGGAGGCCGAAGCGCTCGGCGAGGGCGACCAGCACGCCGCCGCGCGCAGTGCCGTCGAGCTTGGTCACGACGAGGCCGCTCACCTCGATCATGGCGCGGAAGGTCTCGACTTGGGCGTGCGCGTTCTGGCCGGTCGAGGCGTCGAGCACGAGCAGCACCGCGTGCGGTGCCGAGGGGTCGAGCTTCCTGATCACGCGCCGGATCTTCTGCAGCTCGGCCATGAGGTCGGCGCGGTTGTGGAGGCGGCCGGCGGTGTCGATGAGGAGAAGGTCGGCCGCGGCCTTCTCAGCCGCCTCGAGCGCGTCGTAGGCGAGCCCGGCCGCATCCGCCCCGGGGCTGCCCGCGATCACCTCGACACCGACGCGCGCACCCCAGATCTTGAGCTGCTCGATCGCGGCGGCGCGGAAGGTGTCGCCCGCGCACAGCATCACGGCGAGACCCTCTTGCTTGTAGAGGCGGGCGAGCTTGCCGATCGTCGTGGTCTTGCCGGTGCCGTTCACGCCGACCACGAGGACGACGAAGGGCTTCCTCGCCCCGTCCACGACGAGCGGCTTGGCGACGGGGCCCAGCACCTCCGCGATCGAACGCGCCAGGCTCTCGCGCACTTGCTCGGCGCTCGCCTCGCCCGCGAAACGCTCGGCCGCGAGACGTTGGGTCAACTTGGCCGCCATGGCCGGCCCGAGATCGGCGGCGATGAGGAGCTCCTCGAGCTCTTGCAGCGTCGTCGCATCGAGCTTGCGCTTGCTGAGGATGCCGGCGATGCCCTCGCCGAGCTTGCTCGAGCTGCGGCTGAGCCCCGCCTTGAGCCGGCTCAGCCAGCCGCGACGCGGTGCCGCGCTCTCCTCGCTCATCGCCGGCACTGTGCCACTACTCCTCAGACGACGCGCGCAAGAAGCTCGGCGCCGTCGGCCGCGATGACGGACGCCCGCGCGATGCTGCCGGGGGCTGCGGCTCCCTCGAGCCTCACGGCGGCGAAATGCTCGCTTCTGCCGCGCCCCTCCTCCTCGACCAGGACCTCGGCGGTGCTGCCGACGCGGCTCGCGAGGAAGCGGGCGAGTGCCCGCTCCCCTGCCGCGCGCAAACGGGCGGCGCGCGCCTTGCGCTCCGCCGGCGGGACTTGCGGCATGCGCGCGGCCGGCGTGCCCGCGCGCGCGGAATAGGGAAAGACATGGAGGAAGGCGAGCCCGCAGGCCGCCACGAGCGAGAGCGTGTTCTCGAACATCGCCTCCGTCTCGGTCGGGAAGCCCGCGATGAGATCGGCGCCAAGTGCCATGCCCGGGCGCAAGCGGCCGAGCCGCTCGGCGACCGCGAGTGCTTGGGCACGGCTGTGGCGTCGCTTCATGCGCTTGAGGACGAGATCGTCGCCGGCCTGGAGGCTCAAGTGGAGGTGCGGCATGAGCCGCGGCTCCTCGGCGATGAGGCGATAGAGCTCGTCGTCGATCTCGACCGGATCGAGGGAGGAGAGGCGCAGGCGCTTGAGCGCCGGCACGGCCGCGAGCAGGCGCCGCACCAGCTGGCCGAGGCTCGGCGTGCCGGGGAGGTCCTTGCCGTAGTCGGTGAGGTCGACGCCGGTCAAGACCACTTCATTGACGCCGCCCTCGACGAGGCTGCGGACCTCCTCGGCGATGCGGCCAAGGGGCGTGCTGCGGCTCGGCCCGCGGCCGTAGGGAATGATGCAGAAGGTGCAGCGATGGTCGCAGCCTTGCTGCACCTGGACGAAGGCCCGCGCGCGTCCGGCAAAGCCGCCCGAGAGGTGTGCTGCCGTCTCGCGCAGCGTCCGGATGTCGTCGACCGCTATTCTTGCCCCTGCTCTGTAGGACTCGGGCCTGAGCTTCGCGCCATTGCCGAGCACCTGGTCGACCTCGGCCATGGCGGCGTAGCGCTGCGGGTCGATCTGCGCAGCACAGCCGGTGACGATGATGCGTACCTCGGGGCGCGCGCGCCTCGCCTTGCGGATGGCCTGGCGGGCCTGGCGCTCGGCCTCGGCGGTGACGGCGCAAGTGTTGACGATGACGGCCGCCGTCAGTCCCGCCTCGCGCGCGCGCGCCCGGATCACCTCGGACTCGTAGGCGTTGAGGCGGCAGCCGAAGGTGACGACGTCGAGCCCGGACATGCGGGCCTCAGGCGAAGAAGGAGGGGTCGAGCCGGCCGGAGAAGCTCGTCGCCACCGGTCCGGTCAGGACCACGTGGTTGTCGCGCTCGCGCCACTCGATGAGGAGAGGACCGCCGTCGAGCACGACGGTCTCCTTGCGCGGCGAGAGGCCGCGGCGGTGGGCGGCAACGAGGGTGGCGCAGGCGCCCGTTCCGCAGGCGCGCGTGATGCCGACCCCGCGCTCCCACACGCGCATGCGGAGCGTGCCGTCGCTCAAGCGCGTCGCCACCTCGACATTGATGCGCTCGGGGAAGAGCGGATCATGCTCGATCTTCGGCCCGAGCTCGGCGAGGGGGATCGTCTCGGCATCGGGTACCAAGAAGACGACATGCGGATTGCCGACATTGACGGCAACGGGATCCTCGAGCGGGCCGAGGCTGAGCTCGAGGTGAAGCGTGTCCATCGCGCGCGCGAGCGGAATCTCGCGCCAGTCGAGCCGCACCGGACCCATGTCGACGGCGATGAGGCCGTCCGGGAGCCGCT
>DATEQI010000345.1:0-4417 GCA_035272805.1 Alphaproteobacteria bacterium
ACCGCGGAGATGCCGGAGATGTACCGGGACGCGGACTACGACCTCGCCGGCTTTGCCGTCGGTGCGGTCGAGCGCGGCAAGGTGCTCACCGGCGAGGGAATCGCGGCAGGCGACCTTGTGCTTGGCCTCGCGGCCTCGGGTGTTCACTCGAACGGCTTCTCGCTGGTACGGCGGATCGTCAAGGAAAGTGGCCTTTCCTACCGTGATCCGGCGCCCTTCGCGAGCGGGGTCACGCTCGGCGAGGCGCTGTTGACGCCGACCCGCATCTATGTGCGCAGCTGCCTTGCCGCAGTGCGCGCCGGCAAGGTCCTCGCACTCGCCCACATCACCGGCGGCGGGCTCCTCGAGAACATCCCGCGCGTGCTGCCGCACGGCGTCGGCGTCGAGCTCGATGCCGGGCGCTGGCCCTTCCTGCCGGTCTTCCGCTGGCTCAAGAAGAGCGCCCAAATCGCGCCCAGCGAGCTCGCGCGCACCTTCAACTGCGGCATCGGCATGGTCGCCATCGCCCGCGCCGGCGATGCCGACAAGGCGAAGAGCATCCTCGAGGCGGCCGGCGAAAGCGTCCATCTCATCGGCAAGGTGGTGAGCCAATCCGCAGGCGAGCCGGAGGTCGTCATCCGGACCATGGACGCGGCATGGCGCGGCTGAGAGTAGGCGTGCTCATCTCCGGGCGGGGCAGCAATCTGCAGGCGCTCATCGACGCCGCGGCGGCGGCGGACTTCCCGGCCGAGATCGTGCTGGCGATCTCGAACCGCCCCGATGCCCAGGGCCTCGAGCGCGCCGGTAAGGCCGGGATTGCGACCCGCGTGATCGAGCATGGCAAGTTCGCGAGCCGCGAGGCGTTCGACGCGGCCCTCGATCAGGCCTTGCGGGCGAGCCGCGTCGAGCTCGTCTGCAACGCGGGGTTCATGCGCATCCTCACGGCCGGATTCGTCGAGGCTTGGCGCGATAGGCTGATCAACATCCATCCTTCGCTCCTGCCCGCCTTTCCCGGCCTCCACACCCACGAGCGCGCCCTTGAGGCGGGCGTGCGCCTGCACGGCTGCACCGTGCATTTCGTGCGCACCAAGCTCGACGACGGCCCGATCATCGTCCAGGCCGCGGTCCCCGTGCTCGCGGGCGACGATGCGGAGAAGCTCGCAGAGCGCGTGCTCGCGGCCGAGCACCGCGCTTATCCTCTGGCATTGGCGCTCATCGCCGCCGGGCGCGTGCGGGTCGAGGGCGAGCGCGTGGTGATCGAGGGCGCGGTGCCGGCCAGCGGCATGCTGCTCAATCCGAAGGCGGAATCCTGAGATCGCCTCGTCCGTGCCGCCCCTTGCCCGCAGGACCGGCACTCGGGCAATATGGCGCCGAAATATCGTCTAGTGTTGTGGTTCCGACGCTTGATTCCAATCATTGTGTCGGAACCACAACACATCATAATGATTTTGCTCGTGTTCCGGGCCGACGGTTCGGGACGAACCGTCGGAGTCGGAACACTAGCGTGAGGAACGAGGGACTTCGCGATGGCCGTCGATCACGATCTCAAGCCCCATCTCGACACCTGGCACAGCTTCGTCCGCATGGTCTTCTACGGCGCCGCCTTCGTGGTGGTCCTTCTCAGCCTTCTGGCGCTCTTCCTGCTTTAGCCTTCCGCTTCTATAGCGTTCCGATTCGGAAATTTGTCTCACCCGGAAATAATCGTCATTGCGAGCGCAGCGAACCCCGGCGTACGCCGGGGCAGCACGCCTGGTGCGAAGCCGTTTCTGGATTGCTTCGGCGCCCTTCGGGCGCCTCGCAATGACAAGTGTTTTCCTGATGTCGTGAATTTCAGAACCAGGACACTTGCCTTCCGCTGCCCCTCATCCCACGATCTCGAGCGCGCTGAAGAAGAAGGCGATCTCGGCGCGCGCGGTCGAGGGCGCATCCGAGCCGTGCACCGAGTTGGCCTCGATCGATTCCGCGAAGTCCTTGCGGATGGTGCCGGCTGCCGCATCGGCCGGATTGGTCGCCCCCATCACCTCCCGGTTCCGCGCCACCGCGTTCTCGCCTTCGAGGATCTGCACCACCACCGGCCCCGAGCTCATGAAGGCGGAGAGGCTTTCGAAGAAGGGCCGCCCCTTGTGCACGGCATAGAAGTTCTGCGCTTGCTCGAGGCTCAAGCGAAGGCGCTTCTGGGCCACGATCCTCAGCCCCGCCTCCTCGAGGCGGGCGTTGATCTTGCCGGTGAGGTTCCGTCGCGTAGCGTCGGGCTTGATGATCGAAAGCGTGCGCTCCAATGCCATCTGGGCCCTCATCCCTGCAGCCGAATTCCCGGTTTGCGATTCCGCGCCGCGCTTATAGACGCCTTGAGCGCCAAGGGCAACCGCTGTATCACGCGGCCCTGAGGATTGCGCCATGCTGCAGTTGAGCGAACTCACCTATAGAGTAGGCGGCCGCACGCTGTTCGAGCGCGCGAGCGTCCTCATTCCCCAAGGCGCGCGGGTCGGCCTGGTCGGACGCAACGGTGCCGGCAAGACGACATTGCTCCGCCTGATCGCGGGCGAGCTCGAGCCCGACGGCGGCGAGGTCAAGCTCTCGGCGGGCCTGCGTTTGGGCATGCTCGCCCAGGAGGTGCCAGCACTCTCGCTGAGCCTCGTCGATTTCGTCCTCAGGGCGGATAGGGAGCGCTCGGCGCTCCTCGCCGAGGCGGAGCGCGCGACCGACCCCCAGCGCATCGCCGACATCCACCATCGCCTCGCCGACATCGAGGCCCACCGTGCAGCGCCGCGCGCGCAGCGCATCCTCGCGGGCCTCGGCTTCGACGAGACAGCACAAGGGCGGCCCCTTTCGGACTTCTCGGGCGGCTGGCGCATGCGGGTGGCGCTGGCCGCGGTTCTCTTTGCCGCACCCGACCTTCTGCTCCTCGACGAGCCGACCAACCACCTCGATCTGGAGGCTACGCTCTGGCTCGAGGCGTATCTCGCGAGCTATCCGCATACGCTGATCGTGGTGAGCCACGACCGCGAGCTCCTCAACAAGGTGGCGCGCCGCATCCTCCATGTCGATGCCGGCAAGCTCGTGCTCTATAGCGGCGGCTACGACCGCTTCGAGCGGACGCGGCGCGAGCGGCTCGCGCATCAGCAGGCGCTTCTGCAGCGCCAGATGGCGGAGCGCAGGCGCATCCAGGCCTTCGTCGACCGCTTCCGCGCCAAGGCCACCAAGGCGCGCCAGGCGCAAAGCCGCCTGAAAGCGCTCCAGCGCATGGAACCCATCGCGGCCGTGGCCGAGGAGGAGGTGCCGAGCTTCGATTTCCCGAGCCCCGAGCCGCTTGCTCCCCCGCTTATCGTGCTCGATGACGTAGCAGTCGGCTACGAGCCCGAGAGACCCGTGCTCCAGCACCTCTCGCTCAGCATCGACAGCGACGACCGCATCGCCCTCCTGGGCGCCAACGGCAACGGCAAATCGACCCTCGTCAAGCTGCTTGCCGGTCGGCTCAAGCCCACGAGCGGCGCCCGCCGTGCCTCTGCCAAGCTCAGGGTCGGCTATTTCGCGCAGCACCAAGCGGACGAGCTTGACGCGCGCGCAACGGTCTACGATCACATGGTACGGCTCATGCCCAAGGCGGACGAGGCCCGGGTGCGCGCGCAGCTCGCGCGCTTCGGCTTTTCGCAAACGCGCGCCGAGGTGAAGGCGGCCGAGCTCTCGGGCGGCGAGAAGGCGCGCCTCCTCTTTGCGCTCATGAGCCGCAACGCGCCGCACCTCATGTTGCTCGACGAGCCGACCAACCATCTCGACATCGACGCGCGCGAGGCCCTCGTCGAGGCGCTCAACGCGTATGAGGGTGCCGTCGTGCTGGTAAGCCACGATCCGCACCTGATCGAGCTCTCGGCCGAGCGCCTGTGGCTCGTCAAGGACGGCACGGTCGGCGTCTACGAAGGCGATCTCGAGGATTATCGCGCCCTCCTTCTCGAGGAGCGGCGCCGGCAACCCGAGCCGGCCGTGCGCAAAAAGGATGGCGAGGCAAGGAGCATGCGCTCCAGCAAGAAGGAGCTCCGCCGCGCCGCCGCCGAGGCGCGCGCTGCGGCCGCTCACCTCAAGCGCGCGGTCGAGGCGGCCGAGAAGCGCCTCGCAAAACTTGCCGCCGAGAAAACGCGGCTCGAAGCGAAGCTCGCCGATCCCGCGGTCTATGCCGGCCCGACCGCCGAGCTCATGAGGCTGCAGATCAAGCACGGCGAGGTGAAAGCGGACCTTGCCGAGGCCGAGGAGGCCTGGCTCGCGGCGCAAGCCGCCTTCGAGGAAGCGGGTGCGCTTCCGTAACGGCCCTTTCCCGCTACTGCGGCACTGCGCCTTGGAGGCGCTTGGTGAAGCGCCACACGACCGCGGGCGGCACGTTGAGCCAAGCCGTTCCCACCCGCGTCGCCGTCCAGCCCCATTGCTCGAGCATTTCGCGCCGCAC
>DATEQI010000346.1:0-7638 GCA_035272805.1 Alphaproteobacteria bacterium
GCCAAGGTCAAGGAGCTCTTCGGCGCCATTCCCGCCAAGAAGCTGCCGCCCCGCCCGCAGTTGACCCTCCAACCGGTGAGCGCCCAGTCCTTCAGCCTCAAGACGGACCTGCCCTACGCGCTCAAGGTGCTCGCAGTGCGCATGCCGGGCCTCGATGATCCCGACTTTGCGGCGGCCGAGGTGCTGGTCGACATATTGACCAGCGAGCGCGGCGCGCTCTACCAGCTCGTACCCCAGGGCAAGGCGCTCTACACGGATTTCTCGCTCGATCCGCTGCCCAAGGCGGGGCTCGGCTACGCGGTCGTCGCCTTTCCCGCGGGCGGCGATGCCAACGCGGCCGAGCGCGAGGCGCGCGCCATCCTCGGCAAGATCGCCCGGGAGGGCGTGAGTGCCGATCTCGTCGCCGCGGCCAAGCTGCAAGAGCGGCGCAGCGCGGAATTCCAGAAGAACTCGATCTCGGGCCTGGCCATGGTGTGGTCCGAGGCAATCGCGGTCTATGGGCTCACGGCGCCGGAAGACGACCTCGTCCGCATCGACAAGGTCACCGTCGAGGACGTGAACCGCGTGGCGCGGAAATATCTCGACCTCGACCATGCCGTCGCGGCCCTGCTGACGCCGCAGGGTGCCGGCAAGGCGTTCGCCTCCAAGGGTTTCGGCGGCCTCGAGTCCTTCGCCTTGGCCGAGGCCAAGCCGACGCCGCTGCCCGCCTGGGCCGACGCCGCTTTCGGCCGCCTCGCGGTGCCCGAGTCGACGCTCCACCCCGTCGTCTCCACCCTGCCTAACGGCATCACTCTCATCGTAGAGCCCGAGGACGTGAGCGACGCGGTGAGCGTCCACGGACGCGTCATGGACCGGCCCGAGCTCATGGTGCCCAAGGGCCAGGAGGGGACGTCGCAGGTGCTGGACCAGCTCTTCGGCTATGGCACGGAGGGGCTCGATCGCCTCGCCTTCCAGCGCGCGCTCGACGAGATCGGCGCGCAAGAGCAGGCGGGCAGCAATTTCGCGCTCGAGGTGCTCAAGGAGAATTTCGCTCGCGGCGTCGAGCTTCTTGCCGACAACATGCTGCATCCGGCCTTTCCCGCAAGCGCCTTCGACGTCGTCAAGGGTCAGGTCTCCCAGATTGCGGCGGGCCGGCTCAAGAGCCCGAACTACCTTCTCGGCCACGCGCTGCACATCGCACTCTATCCCAAGGGCGACCCCGCCTTGCGCCAGGCGCTCCCCGCGACCGTCGACTCGCTCAGACTGGAGGACGTGCGCAATTACTATGGCACCGCGTTCCGGCCGGATCTCACCACCATCGTGGTGATCGGCAATATCACGCCCGAGGCGGCCAAGGCGGCGATCGAGAAGGCCTTCGGGGCCTGGAGTGCCGCGGGGCCCAAGCCCGACACGCGGCTGCCCGCTGTCCCGCCGAGCAAGGCCAGCATCACGGCGATACCCGATGCAAGCCGCGTCCAGGATCGCGTCTCGCTGGCGGAGACGGTGGACATCACGCGCTCGGATCCGGGCTATTACGCGCTCGAGCTCGGCAATGCGGTGCTCAGCGGCTCGCTCTATTCGTCGCGTTTCAGCCGCGATCTGCGCCAGGAGACCGGGCTCGTCTATTTCGCCTCATCCTATTTCGACGCGGACAAGACGCGCGGGGCCTATTACGTCCAATACGCCTGCGACCCGCAGAATGTCTCGAAGGTGCAGGGCATCGTCGTGCGCGAGCTGCAGGCGATGCAGACCGCACCCGTCACGGCAGACGAGCTGCAGCGCGCGAAGGCGACGCTGTTGCGCAAGATCCAGCTGCGAGAGGCGAGTACCGGCGCCATCGCGCGCGGTTTCCTCGACCGCTCGGAGGTCGATCTCCCGCTCGACGAGCCCACGCGGGCGGCGCGGCACTACCTCGAGTTCGGCGCCGGCGACATCAAGGCCGCTTTCGCCAAGTGGGTGCGCCCTGAGGCGCTGGCGCGCGTGAGCCAGGGCCCGAGCCCGCAATAGGAGCCTCCCCGGCCGCGGTGCCGGGACGGTACCTCGTCGTCGCGGCCCCCTTGCGCGCGGGCCCCTTCACAAGAGCGGCGGCAGGTCTTAATTGTCCCGCAGTCAAGCTCCTGAGGGAGCCCCCGGACCGCCTCAAGCGGAGGCAATGCCTGTCGGTGCGCCCCGCCGGCTCTTGTGATAGAATAAAAGAATAAGAGCGGCGGAAATCAGAAGGGGAGTGGATCAAAATGGCCGAGTTTCTCTCATCCCTGCAGAAAACGGTGATCGCCGGCTTCGTGCTGGCGCTCGTCTTCTTCCTGCTCTATCTCCTCCACGGCTACGACAATGCGACTTTCTGGCCCTTCCTCTTCCGCTGGCTGCACATCATCAGCGGCGTGATGTGGATCGGCTTGCTGTGGTACTTCAACTTCGTGCAGACGCCCGGCATGCCGAAGATTCCCGACGAGCAGAAGCCGGCCATCACCAAGGTGATCGCACCCTCCGCCCTCTTCTGGTTCCGCTGGGGCGCCATGTCGACGATCGTCATGGGCTGGATCTTGGCCATCCTGCAGGGCGAGCTCTGGCAGGGCTATACCCTGGGGGTCGTGGACCACACCTGGCATTCGCTCGTGATCGGCATCGGCATGTGGCTCGGCACCATCATGTGGTTCAACGTGTGGTTCATCATCTGGCCGAACCAGAAGAAGATTCTCGGCATCGTCGAGGCCAGTGCGGACGAGAAGAAGGCCGCCGCGCGCATGGCCGGCATGGCCTCGCGCATCAATACCATGCTCTCCATCCCCATGCTCTTCGGCATGGCGGGCGCCATGCACCTGACCTGAGGGGGTGCCGAGGCCAGTCTTGGAACGGGGCCGCGCGGCCCCGTTTCTCTTTTCGGACCACCCGTGAGGGAGCGATTTTGTCGGGCGCGCGGCCTTAGCTGAACGCCAGGACCGCCGCAAGGAACAGAAGACCAAATGCGGCGGGGAAGGCAAGTGCCAGCGCGAGCGCGGTTTTCGGCAATCGGCGCAGCAAGGCGAAGACCAGAGCGGGTACGGCGGTAATGAGAAACAACACCGTCACGATCATGCCGGCGGCAATGTCGAAGCCCTTGGTGGCCGGATCGGAGCCGGAAAAAAAGTAGGTGCCGGCGAGGAAGACCCACGCCACGGCGTCGAGAAGGCACAAAATAATGGTGGCAGGTCGCATGGCCGCCCCCTCTCAAGCCGGCGTCGCCCTCTCGCCGGCAGGACTCAGGCTCGAGAGTCTCTAGACGACCGGGTTCGCGAAAACAAGGGTGCGCCCTTCCTCGTTTCGTGGCACGCGCGTGGCGTGAGGATTGTATCACTTTGCCGCGATATGTGGCATGAACGCCGACACACCTCGCGCAGCCGCCTTGTGACGGCCGGCTCAATTCGAGCGCATCCGCGACCCGACCATAGCCCTGCCAATGACGGCACCTCCCTCCCCCGCATTCGACCCCCGCTTCCGGAGGGGCATGCTCATCCTTCTCCTGAGCGTGCTCACCGCTTTCGGTCCGCTCTCGATCGACATGTATCTGCCGGCGCTGCCGACGATCGCGGCCGACCTCGGCGTCGTGCCCGCGCGCGCGCAGCTCACCCTCAGCGCGTTCTTCCTCGGCTTCGGCGGCGGCCAGCTGATCTACGGACCCCTCTCCGACCGTTTCGGCCGGCGCGCGCCGCTGATTGCCGCCCTCGTGCTCTTCGCGCTCGCGAGCCTCGGCTGCGCGCTCGCGCGGGATCTCAATACCCTGATCGCCTGCCGCTTCGTCCAGGCCCTCGGCGGTTGCGCCGGCCCGGTCATCGCGCGCGCGGTCGTGCGCGACCTCTACGAGCGGGACCGTGCCGCGCGCGTCCTCTCGCTCATGGTGCTCGTCATGGGGGTCGCCCCCGTGCTGGCGCCGATCCTCGGCGCGCAGATCCTGCTCCACGCCGGCTGGCGCGCGATCTTCGCGGTGCTCGTCGGCTTCGCGGCCCTCATCTTCGTCGCGACACTCGCCCTCCTTCCCGAGACGCTGCCCTTCGAGCGGCGGGTGCGCGGCGGTGTCGCGACGCTCATCCTCGGCTACGGCGCGCCGCTCAAGCATCGGCGCTTTCTCGGCTATGCCCTCAGCAGTGCCTGCGTTTATGGCGGCTTGTTCGCCTACATCACGGGCTCGCCCCTCGTCCTCATCACGCTCTACGGCATCTCGCCGCAACGCTTCGCGCTGATTTTCGCGACGAACGTGCTCGGCATCCTGGTGACGTCCGCCATCAACGGCCGAGTCGTGATGCGCTTCGGCATCGATCGCCTGCTCGCCTTCGGCGTGCTCGCCGCGGCGGTCTCCGGCACGCTCCTCGGCCTCTCGGCACTCTCCGGATGGGGCGGGCTCGTCGCCCTCCTCGTCCCGCTCTTCTTTTTTCTCGCCACCATCGGCTTCGTGGGCGCCAATGCGGTCGCCGGCTGCCTCTCGCTTTTCCCCACCCGTGCGGGCAGCGCATCCGCCCTCGTCGGCACGCTTCAGTTTCTCACCGGAGCGCTCGCGAGCGCGCTTCTGGGTGCCATCAGCGGTACGAGCGCCTTGCCCATGGCAGGAGCGATCGCGCTCGCCGGGATACTGAGCCTCGTCATCCAGCGCACGCTTGCCCGTGGCTGAGCCCCGAGCGCGCTCCTGCGCCTTAGCGTACCGCGATCAGTGCCGCCGCCACGCGCCGCTCTTCCGCGAGCAGCACATTGTAGGTGCGGCAGGCAGCCCCCGTGTCCATCAGCTCGAGCACGATGCCCCGCGCGCGCAAGCTCGCCTGCAGCTCGCTCTTGAGCGGTGCGGGCCTGCTGCCGCAGCCGAGCAGGAGGAGCTCAACCTTCGGCTCGGCCGCGAGCACGGATGCCAGGCTGGCGAGCGTCACGGCGGCAAGGGCGTCGATCGGCCAGGCGAGCGCCCGCTCGGGCAGCACGATGACCGAGCCCTGGTGGAGGACGTTCGAGATGCGGAAGCGGCCCTCGCCATAGGCCTGGATCACTTGCCTGTTGGCCGGAATAAGCGGCGTAAGATCCATGACGGCAGCGCTCTTGCCCTGGGCCGGGAACGCGCGACGGACGGCTATGGTGCCGGCCGCCCGGCACTCTACTGCGCCGAGGCTATTTCTTCTGCTCCTCGGCCTTCTCCTTTTCGCCTTTTTCCTTTTCGCCTTTTTCCTTTTCGGGGGCCGCTTCCGTCTTGCCGAGCACCGATTGGATGGTGCTGCGCAAGACGCGCACCCTCACGCCCTCGGCGATCTCGACGACGGCCTCCTCCTCGCCTTGCACCTTGGACACGGTGCCGATGATGCCCCCGCCGGTGACGACGCGGTCGCCGCGGCGCAAGGCCGTGAGCATCGTGCGGTGATCCTTCGCCTTCTTCTGCTGCGGCCGGATCAAGAGGAAGTAGAAGACGACGAAAATGAGGACGAGCGGCGCGAGCTGGACGAGGTCGAAGCCGCCCCCGGCCGTGCCGCTAGCCGCTTGGGCATAGGCAGTGGACATGAACATGAGCGCTTCCCCCTTTCACGTGCGACGATCCGGCTGCGCGCGGGGCGCAACCTTACCCGCTCGCACGGCCGAGCGCAAACGCCATTCGGACCCGAGACGCCATGCGGCTCGCTCATTGTCCGGTTTGAACGGCGGAGGGGCGCAATTCGGGCAGTCTTTTGCCGGGAACCTTTCTGCCCCGCTTTCCCGTTTGACGCGGGGCGGCCGGATGCTTAGGGTGCCCGCCGCCCAAGACTGCACGTGGACGACCATGGCCGACCCCGATTTCGAGACAATGCTCGCGCGCATCGCGGCAGCACTCGATCGCCTCGCCCCGCCTCCGTCAGCGGCGCCCGACCTCGATCAAGCGGATGCCTTCGTCTGGCATGCCGAGGGGGACTGGCTCGATCCGATCGATGCGGTCAACCGCGTCGAGCTCGATCTCCTCAAGGGCATCGCGCGCCAGCGCGACATCCTGCTCGACAACACGCGGCGCTTCGCCGACGCGCTCCCGGCCAACAATGCGCTGCTGTGGGGGGCGCGCGGCATGGGCAAGAGCTCGCTCGTCAAGGCGATCCACGCCCACATCAATCGCGAGCGGCCCAAGGCGCTGGCCCTCGTCGAGATCCACCGCGAGGACATCCCCTCCCTTCCCCGCCTACTCGACAAGCTGCGCGACAGCAAGCGGCGCTTCGTGCTTTTCTGCGACGATCTCTCCTTCGACGGCGCCGACACCACCTACAAGTCCTTGAAGGCGGTGCTCGAAGGGGGAGTCGAGGGACGGCCGGCGAACGTGGTGCTCTACGCCACCTCGAACCGGCGCCACCTCATGCCGCGCGACATGATCGAGAACGAGCGCTCGACCGCCATCAATCCCTCCGAGGCCGTCGAGGAGAAGGTTTCGCTCTCCGACCGCTTCGGCCTCTGGCTCGGCTTCCACCATTGCGACCAGGACACCTATTTCGCCATGATCGAGAGCTATGCCGCGCGCCACGGCCTCGACATCCCGGTCGAGCAGCTTCAGCGCGAGGCGAACGAGTGGTCGATCACCCGCGGCTCCCGCTCGGGGCGCGTCGCCTGGCAGTACATCCAGGACCTGGCGGGGCGGCTGGGCAAGCGGCTGGAGTAGCGGAGTTCCCCCGCCCTTTCACTTAGCCCCTCTCCCGCTTCGCGGGAGAGGGAGGGGCCCGCGGCCGTAAGGCCGTGGGAGGGTGAGGGACGACTCCGACATCAGGCAATCCCTCACCCTTCCCATCGCTGCGCGATGGGCCCCTTCCCTCTCCCGCGAAGCGGGAGAGGGAGAAAGAGAAGGAGGGTCTTTCAGCTCGACAGTGCTGCGAGATATTTCGTGGGATCGACCGCGTGCGAGCCGCGGCGGATCTCGAAGTGGAGCTGCGGCGAGGAGACGGTGCCGCTCGAGCCCGCTTTCGCGATGGCTTGGCCGCGGCGTATCTCCTCGCCGCGCCTGACGAGAAACTCCGCGTTGTGCGCGTAGGCGGTCATCCAGCCGTTCGCGTGCTTGATCAGCACGAGATTGCCGAAGCCGCGAATCTCGTTCCCGGCGTAGACGACGACTCCGTCGTCGGCGGCGACGACCGGCGTACCCTCCTTGACGGCGATATTGATGCCGTCGTTGAAGAGGCCGCCCTCCTTCGGCCCGTAGCCCGAGACGATCTTGCCGTGCACCGGCCACAGGAAGCGGCCCCCGCTGGCACCCCCCGGTCCCGCAGCTTCGCTTGGCACGGGCGGCAATGACGCAACCTTGGCGCCAGGCGGTGCCGGCGGCGGCGGTGCCGCCCCCTCCTCCGGCGTCTCGCCTGTGCTTGGAGCTGCAAGGTCGGCCGCGGCCGAGGGCGGCGGCGACGGGACGACGACAACGGGAGCCGAGGGCTCGCCGGCACCACTTGGGGTTTGTTGCGCCGCAGGCGGAAGCGGCACCGCAGTAACCGTATCGCCGCCCTGCGGCGTTGACGCGGCAACGCTGGCGCCCGCGGACGGCGGGGTAGCCGGCGACGCTTGCGGCGGCAGCAGCTCGACGTGCTGCACCTCGGCCTCGACCGCGGCGGGCACTTGTGCCGGCGGGCTCGCGACCTTGCCGGGCAGGATCAACACCTGGCCGACGGGCAAGCGGTAGGGCGGCTTCAAGTCGTTGACGCGCACCAGCTC
>DATEQI010000347.1:0-17955 GCA_035272805.1 Alphaproteobacteria bacterium
CAGCTCCCGCACGTACTGCGGCTCGCCAATGCCCTCCCCGATCTCAAGATCATGCTCAACCATTGCGGCCGGCCGCTCACCGCGACGGGCGAGCTCGAGCCGTGGGCGACGGCGCTCAAGGCCCTCGCCGCCGCGAGCGACGTGCGCTGCAAGCTCTCGAGCCTTGCGGAGCGCGCCGGCATGGACTGGCGCACAGACACGCTGGCGCCCTATGCCGACGTGGTGCTCGAGGCCTTCGGGCCCGCGCGGCTCGCCTTCGGCAGCAACTGGCCAGTCGTCAACATCGCCGCGTCCTACCGTGGCTGGTGGGAGGCCCTCGCGCAAATTCTCGCACGGCACGCGCTCACGCCGGCGGAGCACGCGGCGATCTTCGAGGGTACGGCGGCGAGCTTTTATCGCCTGGACGAGGGCACGTCCGCCGCCGGCGAGCAACGGGGAAAGCAGCAGGAGAGGACATCGTGACAGCGCAAGACAAATCCGCCCGCAAGACGCTCCTCGACGAGGTGGTGCCGGCGGGCAAGCCCTGGTCGGGAATCGTCAAAAAGGGCCAGCTCCTCCGCATCGTCGATCTCGAGGGAAGGCAGGCCGTCGATTTTCTCTGCTACAACGCCCGCGACGCCGAGGAGCGCTATCACGCGCCCAACACCATCAAGGCGTCCGGCACCATTTTTCTCACCAAGGGGCACGTCCTCTATTCGGACGTAGCGCGCCCCATCTTCACCATCGTGGAGGACAGCTTCGGCGGCCACGATACGATCGGCGGCTGCTGCAGCGCGCCGAGCAACGAGATGCTCTACGGCGTGAAGAACTGCCCGGGCTGCCGCGAGAATTTCCTCGCAGCCCTTGCGCGCCACGGCATGGGGCGCCGCGACATCGTGCCCAACATCAATTTCTTCATGCGCGTACCCGTGGGACTTGCGGGCGAGGCGGCCATCGCGCTCGGCGCCTCCGAGCCGGGAACCTTCGTCGAGCTCAGGGCCGAGATGGAGGCCTTGGCCGTGATCTCGAACTGTCCGCAGATCAACAATCCCTGCAACGACTTCAAGCCGACGCCGATCCGGGTAGTCATCAGCGAATCGAATTGACATCTGTCGCCAAGGTGGTAGCGCCCATTAACAGCCCGCCCACGTCCTCATCCTTCGAGACGCGCCCTTCGGGCGCTCCTCAGGACGAGGCCAGGCTTCGTTTGTGTTTCGCCTCATCCTGAGGAGCCGCCGACGGCGGCGTCTCGAAGGATGTGGCGAAACTGATCCGCTACCTACCGGACTTCTGGGCGTCGGCGCGTCGAAAAGTAACGACGAGCACGTCGCGATAGGCGGGCGCGGCGGGGTCGAGGGGCTCGACCGGCGTCACGCCGTGATAGACGCGCGCGTCGTCGACGAGGGCCGCATCGAAGGGGTGCGTAAGCGTGAAGCTGCCGAGCAGGCGACGGCCGAGGTCGTGGATCGTCGTCGTGCCGCGCTTGATGTTGCGGCGCCCTATGAGGAGGACCAGCACGTAGTCGACCCCGTCGCGATGCAGGCCCTCGGGCGTGGGGCGCCCTTCCTCGCTCAAGCGCGCCTCGATGCGGAACTGATGCGCCTCGATGTGCCAATCGCGGGTCGCGGGGGCAAGGCTGCCGAAGAGGGTGCTGCAGAAGCCGAGGATCGCACGCATGCTCGGCCCCTCGCCGATCTCGGGTGCTATCGGCGAGAACCAGCGGGCGATGCCGCCGTTGAGCGGGTTGTAGTCGCGGCTTTGATAGTGGGGCTGGTGCGGCCGGCGCAGGACCGGCCCCTCGGCGGCAGCACCATAGACGGCATGGCGGCGCCGACGATAGCGCCCGCCGTCCGCCATGTAGGTGTCGAGCTCGAGGTCCTCCCAGCTCGCGGCAAAGGCCGGCCAGTCGGCGAGCGAGCCGGCGCGCGCAAGCGCACTCTCCATGGCAGCGGCCTCGACGAAGACGAAGCCGTCGCGCGCGATGCGCGCGCCGAGCCGCTCCTCGGGCAGAAGCGCTATCTCGCTCATGGTGGTCTCACCAGGCGGCCACGTCGAGCCACGTGCTCTGGTAGGTCGCCCCCTCGCCCATGTCCGTAAAGCGGTCGGAGCACAGCATGTTGACCGTGCCCGAGACCGACTCCTCGTCGGGGCGCTGGCCGGGCACGAGCACCACCCCGGCCTGCACCTCGTCGCTCACGCGGAGCGTCAAGCCGACCGTGCCCCGCGCGTTCGTGAGCCGCACGCGCTGCCCGTGGCGCAAGTTGCGCGCGCGGGCGTCCTCGGGGTGGAGAACGCAGAAGGGGGCGCCCTCGCGCCGGCGCAGGAACGCCACGCCGGAAAATGCCGTGTGGCTCTGGAAATATCCGGGTGCCGTCAAGAGCCGCAGCGGCCAGCGGCTGCGCTCCCTCTCCTCCTCCGCGTCGGGTTGCCAGTCGGGCATCGGCGCGAGCCCTTTCGCCGCCAGCGTCTCCGAGTAGAACTCGAGCTTGCCCGAGGGCGTCTTGAACGACTGCCCGCCCTCCGGCGCCAAGCGGATCGGCCCCGCCTCGCCCAGCCGTGCCGGATCGAGCGTTGCCGCCTTGCCCGACGCCCCGCGGAAGAGCTCGCGCACGAGCTCGCGCTCCGCCATGCGGAAGACCGCGTCCTCGAGCCCCATGCGTGCCGCGAGCGCCTGGGCGAGCTTGACGTTCGACCAGGCCTCGCCTTGCGGTGCGACCGCGCGCCTTGCGTATTGCAGGTAATAGGTGCCGTAGGCGCGGTAGAAATCCTCGGTCTCGAGATAGGTCGCGGCCGGCAGCACGATATCGGCGTAGCGCGCGGTCAGCGAGAGAAACGGATCATGCACCACGGTGAAGAGGTCCTCGCGGAGAAGCCCGCGGCGGACCTTGTTCGCCTCCGGGCAGGTGACCGCCGGATTGTTCGCCGCGATGAAGAGCGCCTTGATCGGCGGGTCAGCTAAGGTAAGCAGCGCCTCGCCGAGGCGAAGCTGGTTGACGAGCCGCGTCGCGGCGGGACCGGAGGGCTTGCGCACGGCGTTGTAGTTGAGCTCGCATGATGCCGCGGTCATCAGCAAGGCGCCGCCGCCGCTGCGCCCGTAGGCACCGGTGACCCCCGGCAGCAAGGCGACGGCCCTCAACGCCTGGCCGCCCGCGTTGAGCCGCGTCATCCCTTCGCCGAGGCGGATGAAGGAGCGCTTGGCGCGGCCGTAAAGCCCGGCAAGGCGCTCGACGTCGGTGGCCGCGAGGCCGGTGATCGCGGCGACGTGCTCCGGCGTAAAGCGCGGCAGCACTTCCCGCTCGAGCCGCTCGAAGCCGAGCGTATGCTCGGCGATATAGGTGCGGTCGCAGAGCCCGTCGCGCACCAGGATGTGCATGACGCCGAGGGCCAAGGCCGCGTCGGTGCCGATGCGTACCGGAATGTGCCAATCGGCGCGCGCGGCCGTCTTGCTGCGCCGCGGATCGATGACGACCAGCTCGACGCCGCGCTTGCGCACCTCCTCGACCTTGGCCCAGAAGTGCACGTTGGTGGTGACGAGGTCGGCACCCCAGGAGAGGATGAGATCGGAATGGACGACCGCCTCGGGATCGGCACCGCCGACCGGCCCCACGGTCATGTCCCACGCCGTCTCGCAGCAGGTGTCGCACACGGTGCCGGCCATGAGCCGGCTCGCGCCGAGGGCGTGGAAGAGGCCGTTCACGAGGCCGCGGTTCAATTGGCCCTGATGCGCGCTATAGGCATAGCCGAGGAGCGCGAGAGGCCCGCACTCGGCGATGACGGACTGCCAGCGCGAGCTGATCTCGTCGAGCGCTGCGTCCCACGAAATCGCCGCGAACTTGCCCTCCCCTTTCGGCCCGGTCCGGCGCAAGGGCGAGGCGAGGCGCTGCGGCGAATGGACGAGCTCGGCGTCGCGGTTCACCTTGGCGCAGGCAAAGCCCGCCGTGAAGGGCTGCGCGGGATCGCCCACCACACGCACGACGCGCCCGCCCTCGACCTCGGCGAGCAGCGAGCACATGTCGGGACAATCGTGTGCGCACACCACCCGGATCGTTTCCACGCCTTGCCTCCAAGACTGCCCGACGAGCGCGGGCGCCACTGCCGCGGGCGAAGATGACAGCTAAAGAGGTACGGCAAAAGAGCCAGTTTTGAAAGAGAGTTGAGACCACTTTGGCAAGGCTGGCGCGCTCGCGCCCCTCGCCTGTCCCTACCCCCCTCGGCTACGGGAGCCACACATATTCGCGGCGGCGCTAATCGCGCAAATGCCCTCTCCCGCAAGCGGGAGAGGGAGGGACCCGCGGCCGCAAGGCCGTGGGAGGGTGAGGGACGGCGCCGACATCCGGCATCCCCTCACCCTTCCCATCCCCGGGCACTTCGTCCCGGGGATGGGCCCCTTCCCTCTCCCGCTTGCGGGAGAGGGGTTAATGGCGATCAGCGGCGGCGCGACGGTATGTGTATCCCGTTCTTCAATGGCGGCGTCGGAGTGCACGCTCCCCGGCCTTGCTCGAGCCAGGCATAGGATCCTCGCACGCAAGCGCCGGATCGGCTTCGCAAAAGCAATTGACCTGGGTCAATGGTGCGGGCCGCAGAGCGGCTTTAGTGTCCCTCTATGAGCGTGCTGACATCGGAGAGCGAGCCCCCGGAAGGTGCGGCTCCGCGAGGGACTGCCGCGAGCCCCGAGCGGGCCGCCGCGGTCAGTGCTTTCGGGTCCGCACTCCCCACGGGCATTTTGCGCTACGTGCTGCAAACCTCGGCCCTGCATCAGCTCTGCCTGGTGGCGCTGACGATCACGGTCTTCCTCCTCGAGGTGGTGCCGCTCGAGCTGCAGCGGCGCATCGTGAACGACCTGGTGAAGAACCGCGACTTCCGCTTGGTGATCCTGCTCTGCGCCGTCTACGCCGGCGTCGTCCTCGTGCAAGGCGGCACCAAGCTCACCCTCAACGTCTATCGGGGCTGGGTCGGCGAACGGGCGACGCGCGAGCTGCGCAGGGGGATCAGGGCGCTCGTGCGAGCGTTGTCCGAGGGGACGCAAGCGGCGCAGGAGAGCGGGCTCGAGGTCTCGATGATCGTGGCGGAGACGGAGCCGATCGGCGGATTTGTGGGCGAGAGCGTCTCCGAGCCGCTCCTGCAAGGCGGCGTGCTGCTTACCGTGCTCGCCTACATGATCCATCTCGAGCCTGTGATGGCGGCCATCGCGCTCGCATTCTTTCTACCGCAGCTCGTCTTCGTTCCGCTCATGCAGCACGCCATCAACCGGCGCACCGGCGCGCGCGTCTGGCTCCTGCGGCAGGTCAGCGTCAACGTCGTCGCGCGCGACGGGAACCAGGCGGAGCGCGGCCGCGCCGACGCCGCGCGCATCGCTCGCGTCTTCGAGCTCAACATGGGGATCTTCCGGATCAAGTTCACCATGAATTTCCTCATGAACCTGTGCAATCACCTCGAGATCATCGCCGCCCTCCTGGTAGGCGGCTGGTTCGTCTACACCGACAGGCTCGAGGTCGGCGGCGTCGTCGCCTTCATTTCCGCCATCGCCCGGCTGAACGATCCGTGGGGAGACCTTGTCAACTATTTCCGCGACGTGAGCGGCACGCAGGTCAAGTACCGCCTGCTCTCCGAAGCGGTGAACCGGCTCATGCAGCACGAGCAGCCGGCCCCCGATCCGACGGAGAAGGTCATCGCCGATTGAGCGGCGATCGCCGCTTCTATTGCGCTTGACCCATATCAATGCCGGCGGCCGCGGGATTGCCGAACATCGATGCGGGCAGAGAGCCGAAATAAGAGCGCGCGACGGCACTGTCGATGCCCGAGATTAGGAGGAGAGCACGGCCATGCAACTCCCGCTTCAGATCAGCTTTCGCAACATGGGTGCCTCGGACGCCGTCGAGGCGGCGATCCGCGAACGGGCCGAGCTCCTCGAGCGGTTTTCCGACCGCATCACGTCATGCCACGTCGTGGTCGAGGCGCCGCACCAGCACCAGAGAAAAGGCAAGCTCTACGGCGTGCGCATCGACATCACGCTCCCGGGCGAGGAGATCGCCGTCACCCATTCGGGGCCGCAAGACCACGCGCACGAGGATGTCTACGTCGCGATCCGCGATGCGTTCAACACGGCGGCCCGGCGGCTCGAGGACCACGCACGCCGGCTCCGCGGCGACGTCAAGAGCCATGAGCCTCCGCTGCACGGCAAGGTCGTTCGGCTCATTCCCTACGAGGGCTATGGCTTCATCGAGACCTCGGACGGCCGCGAGATCTATTTCCACAAGAACAGCGTGACCGGCGCCGGCTTCGACAAGCTCCAGGTCGGCGCCGAGGTGCGCTTGGTGGTCGCCGAGGGCGAGAGCCTAGAAGGCCCCCAGGCAAGCACGGTCACCGTCACCGGCAAGCATCACATCGTGGGCTGAGCGGACGGCGAGCCGGCGGTGAGTCGGCGAAGCCTTTGCGTAGCCTGCTGCATCGCGAGATCTCGAAACGCCGCGACGGCGGGGCGGAACAAGGCCGGGTTCAATCGGTCTTGGAAACCGGCGCGCCCGAAGGCAGTCGCCTCTTCAATGTCTTGCCGATGGCGGATTTCGGCAGCGAGCCCGCGAACACGATCTCCTTCGGAATCTCCATGGGGGAAAGCTTGTCTTTAAGGAACGCCAAGATCGTCTTTCCGTCTACGCTCGCCCCAGGCCGCGTGACGACATAGGCCTTCACCACCTGGCCCCAATAGGAATCGGGAATTCCCATGACCGCGGCATCCGCGACGGCCGGATGGAGAAGGATCGCATCCTCGACGTTGCGCGGATAGACATTGAAGCCGCCGGTAATGATGACGTCCTTGAGACGGTCGACGATGAACACATAGCCGCTCTCGTCCAGGTAGCCGACGTCGCCCGTATGAAGGCGGCCGTCCACCAGGACCTCCGCCGTGGCGGCCGGCTGCTTCCAATAGCCGGCCATGACCTGCGGTCCGGCGACGCAGATCTCGCCGCGCTCTCCGGCCGGAACCGCGGTGCGGCCATCGCTGAGGGAGACGATTTCGACCGTCGTGCGCGGCAGCGGCAAGCCGACGGAGCCGGGCTTGCCGGCGCCCTCGAAGGGGTTGCACGCCACGACGGGAGAGCACTCGGTCAAGCCGTAGCCCTCCGCCAGCCGGCATCGCGTCAGCGCTTCGAAGCGCTCCTGGAGGTCCGCGGGCAGTGAATCGCCTCCGGATACGCAGACCTTGAGCGAGGAAAGGTCGTACCGGCCGATGGCCGGGAAGTCCGCAAGTGCGCGGAAGATGGTCGGCACGCCGAGAAGAAGGGTGGCTCTTGCCCGCTCGATGGTACGCAGAAGCTCGCGCGGGTCGAAGCGAGGCAGCATGATCAGCGCGCCGCCGAGTGCCACCGCCAGATTCATGATGGCCGTCATGCCGAACGCATGGAAGAGAGGCAGCACCGCGAGGATGCGCTCCTGCCCACGCTCGGCACCCGTAAACCAGCGGCTGATTTGCAGCGCATTGGCATAGAGGTTGGCATGGGTAAGGCGGACGCCCTTGGGCGTGCCGGTCGTCCCGCCCGTGTACTGAAGCGCTGCGAGGTCGACGCCAGGATCGACGGCGGCCGCATCGCATCCTCCGTCATTGGCGATCAGCGCGTCGAACGGCATGTAGAGATCGTCGGGCGCGATCCGTGCCCGCTCGCGCCATTTGAATAGCCGAAAGCCCAAGTCCTTGGGGAACGGCAAGGCCGCGACCATGGAGCAGACGATGATCCGGCGCAGCCGGCAGCGTCCGGCCAAGCCCGCAATCTTGCGCTGCAGCCTGTCGAGATCGAGCGTCACGAGAATCTCGGTCTCGGAGTCCTCGATCTGATGGAGAAGCTCCCGCTCGGCATAGAGCGGATTGAGGCTCACCACCGTGCCGCCCGCCTTCAGGATGGCGAAATAGGCAATGACGTAATAAGGGCAATTGGGCAGGAAGAGGCCGACCTGCACGCCCTTTCGCACGCCGAGTTTCCGAAAGCCGCAGGCTGCCCTGGCGACCAGGCCGGCGAGGCCGCGATAGCTGCTCCGCTTGCCAAGGAAATCGATCGCGCAGTGATCCGGAAATCGCAGAGCCGCCTCGTCGAGGAGCGCGAAGACCGCTCGCTCCTCGATCGCCATGTTCCAGTCGAGCCCCTTCGGATAGACGCCCAACCAGGGCGGCGCCGATGCTTGCGGCCGTGATGCGCCCTCTTCAAGCATGCCGTGAGCCCGCCGTGCGCCAAGCGACACGACAAGGCTAGGTAGCGCCCGCCCATGAGACAATGACCCAGATCAAGCCTTGATAGTGGGTCACGTTGCGCACGTCCCCATCCTTCGAGACGCGTCGCAAGCGCGACGCTCCTCAGGATGAGGACTTGGAGCTTGGGTTTCACCTCATCCTGAGGAGGCCGCGAAGCGGCCGTCTCGAAGGATGAGGTGAAACCGACCCGCTACCCTAGCCTTGCCCTGCCTGGCCGGTTTGTGCTCGACTGAGCTCAATTCAAGGCTCGTGGAAAGTCTGCTCGCCGAGGCCGCGCATGCAGCAAGAGCGCGAGGTGACCGCGGCATCAGCCGACCGGGGCTTGCCCCTCGCTGCGGAAGAGGCCGCGCGCAAGCTGCTCGAGACGGCGCGGGAGCTCGCGCTTACGCTTCACCCGCACCGCCGGTCGGTCCTCCGCGTCTCGCTCGACAGCACGCTCGATCGGGATCTCGGCTTCGACAGCCTCGAACGGGTGGAGCTCCTGCTTCGCCTGGAGCGCGCCTTTCACGTCCGGCTGCCCGAGACGCTCCTCGCCGAAGCCGAGACGCTGAGGAACCTCCTCGACGCCGCACTTGCGGCAACGGGGGGTGCCTCTCTCCGCCGCTTCGAAGTCGCGTCTTTGGTCGTGGAGGCGGCGGAGCCCACGCCGGAGACGGCCGAAACGCTCATCGAGGTGCTCGAGTGGCAGGCGGGCAGGTACCCCGATCGGCCCCATATCCTGTTGGACGACGGCACGGCCACGACCGCGACGATCGGCTTCCCCGCCTTGCGCGAGCGTGCGCGCTCGGTCGGCGCCGGCTTGCGCGAGCGCGGACTCGAGCCGGGGCAATCGGTCGCCATCATGTTGCCGACGGGAGAGGAGTTCTTTGCCGCGTTCTTCGGCGCCCTTTACGCCGGCTGCGTGCCGACGCCGATCTACCCGCCCTTCCGTCCGGCGCAGCTCGAGGATCACCTGCGCCGGCAGGCCGGGATTCTCGCGAACGCCCAAGCCGCGATGCTGATCACCATGCCGTCGTGGCATGGCATCGCGCGCTTGTTCGTGGGACAGGTGAAAGGGCTTCGCTCGATCGAGTCCGTCGAGTCCCTCGCCGGCGCCCGAGCAGCACTCCCGGCCCCGAGTGCCCGGGCGCAGGATACCGCCCTCCTGCAGTACACCTCGGGCAGCACCGGCGACCCGAAGGGTGTCGTGCTGAGCCACGCCAATCTGCTTGCCAATATCCGCGCCATGGGCGAGGCGCTGCAAGCGAGCTCGTCGGACCGCTTCGTGAGCTGGCTCCCGCTCTATCACGACATGGGATTGATCGGGGCCTGGCTCGGCAGCCTCTATTACGCCGCCCCGGTCGCGATCATGGCTCCCCTGCGTTTCCTGGCGCGGCCCGAGAACTGGCTCTGGGCCATTCACCGCTACCGCGCGACGCTCACGGCGGCGCCGAACTTCGCCTACGAGCTTTGCCTGCGCAAGATCGAGGATGCGGATATCGCGGGCCTCGACCTGAGCTCGTTGCGCATGGCGGTCAACGGTGCCGAAGCGGTGAGTGCCTCCACGATGAGGAATTTCACCGCCCGCTTCGCCCGCTACGGCCTTCGTCCCACGGCCGTCGCCCCCGTTTACGGCCTCGCCGAATGCGCCGTGGGGCTGGCGTTTCCGCCTCTGGGTCGCCTTCCGGTCGTCGATCGCGTAGAACGCTCGTCCCTCACCCGCCGCGGCGTCGCCGTGCCGGCCGAGCCCGGCGACGCGACCGCACTCGAGTTCCTCGCCTGCGGCCGCGCGTTGCCCCGCCATCAAATTCGCATCCTCGACCCGGCGGGCCGCGAGCTCGAGGACCGCCGCGAAGGCCGCCTGCAGTTTCGCGGCCCCTCGACGACGGCCGGGTACTTCCGCAATCCCGAGAAGACCCGCGAGCTCCTGGTCGGCGATTGGCTCGATTCCGGCGATCTCGCGTACATGGTCTCGGGCGACGTGTTCATCACCGCTCGCAGCAAGGACGTCATCATCCGCGCCGGCCGCAACATCTACCCCCAAGAGCTCGAGGAGGCCGTCGGCGATATCCAAGGCGTGCGCAAGGGCTGCGTGGTCGCCTTCGGCGTGCCCGACCCGACGAGCGGGACCGAGCGGATCATCGTCGTGGCGGAGACCCGCGAGCGCGATCGCGACGCGCGGGAACGCATGCGCCGCGGCATCGACGACATCGTCACGACGTTGCTCGAGGCACCCGCGGACGACGTGGTCCTGGCTGCGCCGCATACCGTGCTCAAGACCTCGAGCGGGAAGATAAGGCGTGCTGCCTGTCGCGCCCTTTATGAAAAAGGCCGCTTGGGGGCCGCGGCGCTCCCGGTGTGGATACAGGTGGTACGGCTCAGATCGGCATCGCTCTCGCTGCAACTAATGCGCTTTCGCGAGGTCTTGGCCGCGCATCTCTATGCCGGATACTGGTGGGGCGTGCTCGGCCTGCTTGCCGGCATCGTCTGGCCGCTCGTCGTGGTTCTGCCTGGGCGCGCACTCCGATGGCGCATCATCGGAATTGCCGCGCGGCTCTTCTTTCGCCTGTCGGGAACGCCCTTGGCTGTCGAGGGCAGCGAGAACATCCCGCCTCAAGGAGGGGTCATCGTCGCCAACCACTCGAGCTATTTCGACAACATCGTGCTGGGGGCGGTGCTCCGGCGTCCACCCGTCTTCGTCGCCAAGATCGAGCTCGCGCGCAAGCTCTTCGCACGCCTGTTCCTCGAGCGTATCGGCACGCTTTTTGTCGAGCGCACGCAGGCGGAAAAAGGCGCCGAAGCCGCGGAGCAGGCGATCGCCAGCGCTCGCGCAGGCGCACTCCTCGTCTTTTACCCGGAGGGCACGCTCTTGCGCATGCCCGGTTTGCTTCCCTTCCGAATGGGGCCCTTCGTCACCGCGGCTGCCGCCGCCATCCCGGTCGTCCCGCTGGCGATCCGCGGCACCCGCTCGATCCTGCGGGGAGATCAATGGTTTCCTCGGCGAGGCTCGGTCCACGTCACGATCTCGCGGCCGATAACCATGTCAGGGAACGATTGGCCCGCAGCACTTGCGGCCCGCGACGCCGCACGAGGCGAACTCTTGCGTCTCGTCGGCGAGCCGGACCTTGCCGGCGAGCAAGTGAGCTTTTGATTTGGAACTCGCTGGAAAATCAATAAATCGTTTTTTTGTCGTCATGCCCGCGAAGCTTGTCCCCGCGAAGGTGCTAGTTGATGCACACATCGTGAATTATCTTTCTTTTCAGGGGATTGGAATCGCGCTATCGATCAACAGCAAAATCGTCATGCCCGCGAAAGCGGGCATCCAGAACGGCATAACGCCGCCATTTCAGCGAATGGATTCCCGCTTTCGCGGGAATGACGAGACCATGCGAGGAAAGATGTGCATCAACTAGCGCGAAGGCGGGGAGCGGGCATCCAGGGCTACCAAACCGGCGCATTCCCTGAGAGTCCTGGACACCCGCTTTCGCGGGTGTGACGAGAGTTGGATAGAGCGTGCAGCACTTATTTCCCAACGACTCCTTTATTTCCCAATGAGTTTTTAGCCGACCCAAAACGGGCGCCGGCCAAAATAGCGAGACCCGTCGCAATCTGTTCGTCCACCCCAAGAGTCTCCTCTGTGGCGCTCGAAACAGACCGCATACGGGTCCCGTCGCGACAATTCACCGAACGAAAAGTCCATCGTCTTGGAGGTCCGCGTCCCTAGGAACGTCTCGTCTCCTCGACTTCTCTCGACGTCCTCCTTGCCGCAATGTTGCAAGATTGGCGCATCCGGCGACGCGCGGCAATGATCTGGATCAATTCGCGCCACCGGTAGGGGCGCTTTGCGAATGAGCTTCCGGCCCGTTGACCTGCATCAATGCTCGCATGACGGTTTCGCTCGAGACTTTCCCGCATTCCGGCGGCAAGCCCAAGCAAGCCAAAGTGGAAACGATGTCCCGGCCATCCAAGGACGATCCCGCCGACTGGCCTGACGCTTTCGTCTGGGGTGTCTCCACCTCGAGCTATCAAATCGAAGGGGCGGCGCTCGAGGACGGCCGCGGCCCGAGCATTTGGGACACGCGTTGCCGCCAGAAGGGCCGCATTGCCAACGGCGATACCGGCGACGTCGCCTGCGACCACTATCACCTCTACCTCGACGACGTGGCGCTGATGAAGGAGCTCGGCGTCGCCGCCTATCGCTTCTCGCTCTCCTGGCCGCGGGTCCTGCCGCTCGGCCGCGGGGCTGCGAACGAAGCGGGCTTGGCGTTCTACGACCGGCTCATCGATGCGCTCCTGGCCGCGGGGATCGAGCCGTGGCTCTGCCTTTACCACTGGGACCTGCCGCAGGCGCTCGACGACCTGGGTGGCTGGACGAGCCGCGACAGTGCCGGCTGGTTCGCGGATTACGCGGCGTTGGCGGCACGGCGCTACGGCGACCGCGTCAAGCGCTTCGCCACCTTCAACGAATTCTCCGTCTTCACGCTCTTCGGATACGCCATGGACTGGGGTGCCCCCGGCATCGCCGATCGCGACGCGCACCTCAAAGCGATCCACCATGTCAACCTCGCCCATGGTGCCGGCGTCGACGTCGTGCGCGCGCTCGTTCCCGGGGCCTCGATCGGCGGCATCCATAACCGCCAACGCATCATCCCCGAGCACGACACGCCGGAGGACAAGAGTGCGGCAGCACTCTTGGACGAGCATTGGAACCACGCCTTCCCCGATGCGCAGCTCCTGGCGTGCTATCCGCCCATGATCGCGCGCGCGATAGAGCCCTATGTTCAGGCCGGCGACATGGCGCGCATTTGCCGTCCCGTCGACTGGTTCGGCCTCAATCACTACGGCCCGATCTTTGCCAAGGCGGACCCGGGAGCGATCTGGGGCTTCGCGTGGGGCAGTGCCCCCGCCGACGCGCCGCGCTCCGCAATCGGCTGGCCCATCTATCCGGACCTCTTCCGCGATGAATTATGCGACCTTACGAGGCGCTACCGCCTGCCGATCTATGTCACCGAGAACGGCTGCGGCGGCAAGGACAAGCCCGACGAGCGCGGCGAAATCGTCGATCGCCACCGCATCGCCTATCTCGAAGCCTACATCGGCGCGATGCGGGCGGCACTCGGGAAAGGTGCGGACGTACGCGGCTATTTCGTCTGGTCGCTGCTCGACAATTTCGAATGGAGCTCGGGCTACTCGGATCGCTTCGGGCTCGTCTATGTCGACTTCGCGACGCGAAAGCGGACTCCCAAGGCGTCGGCTCGATGGTACGCCGAGCTGATCAAGCGAACGCCGGTGCGCTGAGACGGGCGCGTGCCACAACCGCATGCCGGCGGCCGAGCGGAGGGCCTCCGCTTCATCACGCGCTCGCCGGCCCCGCCTCTCGCGCGACGACCCCATCGTTTCTCCGCTCGAGGACAATTTTGCGCCGGTGATAGGCTTCGAGCCCCGCATGGAAGCCGATCGTGATCACCGTCGCCTCGGGGAATTCCTCCTGCAGCAGCCGCATCATGTCGCTTTCGCTCTCCGGATCGAGGGCGTCGGTCGCCTCCTGGATGAAAATCCAGCTCGGCCGATGCAGCAGAAGGCGGGCGAAGCCAAGCCGCTGCTGCTCGGCCATCCCCAGCAGCTGATCCCAGTTTCCGACATCGTCCAGGCGAGGGATGAGATGGACCAGCCCCACGCGCTCGAGTGCGGCGCGGAACTCGGCCTCGCGGTGCGGCTCGGGTGCGGTCGGGTAGGCGATCGCATGGCGCAGCGACCCGATCGGCAGGTAAGGCCTTTGCGGCAAGAAGAAGATGCCGGCACTTCGCGGCAACTCGACCGTTCCGCGCCCCCACGGCCACAGTCCGGCGACAACCTTGAAGATCTTGTCCGCGGCACCCGGATCGCCCGAGATCAAGACGCGCTCGCCGGGTGCTATTTCGGCATCGAACGCCGTCACGATCGGCTTCCCGTCGGGATCGGCCACGGAGAGCGCGCGCAGCGTGAGCTCGCGGCCGGAGCCGGCCGAGACACCGATCATTTCATGCTCGAGGGACGGGGTTCTCCCGGCGAGACGCTCGATACCCTCGTGCAGGCCCAGCACGCGTTCGACGGAAGCGCGCCAGTCGGCGAGCTTGGAGAGGTTGTCGACCGGCCAGGAGAGCGCGGCGATCATCTGCTGGAACGCCTGGGCCGTCTGCATGAGCACGCCCAACGTGATCGCTCCGATAATATACCGTGGTGCCGCCACGAGAACCGGGAACACTTGCGAGAGAACCGACCAGCTCGAGGTGTAGAAAAAGATGTTCATGAGCGCGCGGGTCTGCCCGTCCCAGGCGTCGACGGCGCCCCGGAACAGGCCGAGAAAATAGCCGCGCTCGTCCGCCTCGCCTTGGACCAACGCGATCGCCAGCGAATTCTCCCGCGCATGCACCAGGCCGAAGCGGAAATTGGCCTCGAAGGTCTGGCGCCGGTCCGTCGCCCGCACCAGCGGACGGCCCAACAGGAGGGCTACCGACGTGCCGATCGCCGCATAGACGAGGGCCACCCAGACCAAATGGCCCGGGATGTAGAGATGGACCCCAGAGAGCTCGATTTGCGGCGGTCCGGAGAGCGACCAGAGAATTTGGGTGAAGCTCACCAGGAGCAGCAGGCAATAGAGCAGGGAGTGCGCGAGATCGATCGCGTACTCGGTGGTGATGCGCGCGTCCTCGGCGATGCGTCCGTCCGGATTGTCGTGCTCGCCGGGGATGTGGGTCAGCCGATAGTGCCGGCCCCCCGCCATCCATTCGCCGCCGAGCCTGCGGGTAAGCCAATCTCTCCAGTCGATCTGAAGGCGCCGTCTCACGCGAAGATGCATGGTCACGATGACAACATTGGCGGCGATGATGACGCCGAGCACGCCGAGCAGGCGCAGGAAGCGGTCCATGGCGCGGCCCGCGAGCGCATCGAAGAGGCTCTCGCTCCAGAGATTGAGTGCGACGGGCACGGCCACCTGCGCGACGGTGAGCGCAATGAGGAATGCGGTCAGCCCGCGCACCCTCCATTTCGCCTCGGAATTCCAATAGGGGCCGGCAAGCCGAAGAAACTTGCCGAAAAAATCGCGCCAGCTGCGCATCTGCCTGAGAGGCTGGCCCGACGCCGTCGCACTCGTGACATTCGCCGCCATACCGCCCTCCAACCGCCGGCCCTGCCGTGCCCGGCCCGCGCGACCGCCTAGGCTCCGCGATTTATCGCCACCGCGCGCTGACGAAGATCAACGAATCCGCACGCTCAACATGTCCCGCGCGCACCCAAGAGCCGCTCGAGGCCGAGGAAAGCGGGGTGCGGATGCATGATCACGCGCGTCGGAATCGCGGCGAGATATCCCTTCATCCGGCCCTTCGCCTCGAAACGCTCGCGAAACGGCGACCGCGCCAGGTATTCGACAAAGTGCGGAACGATGCCTCCGCCGATGTGGACGCCGCCGCGGGCGCCGACGGTCAGCGCCACATTGCCCGCGACGCTGCCTAGGAAGGCGCAGAACAGCTCCAAGGCGCGCTCGCTCGCGATGCAGCCGCCGGAGAGCGCCCGCGCCACGATCTCGGCCGCCGTCCGCTTGGGTGCCGCGATGCCGTCCAGCGCCACGACGGCGTCGTAGAGGTGGCCCAGGCCGTCGCCCGAAAGCACGCGTTCGACCGATACATGCCCGAACGCCGCCCTGAGCGCGTCGATGACGGCGTCTTCGCGGCGGCTCTCGCCTGCCAGCGTCGCATGCCCGCCCTCGCCTACGAGCACGCTCTCTCGGCCTCCCTCGCGGAGCCAGGCGGCAATGCCGAAGCCCGTTCCCGGCCCGAGCACCGCGGCGGGGGCACCCACCACGGGCGAGCCCCGGCCGATCGCGCACACATCGCTCGCACCCAAGGCCGGAAGCGACCAGGCAAGTGCCGCGAAGTCGTTGACGACCGCGGCCGAGCGCAAGCGCAGCGCCGCCCGGAGAGAAGCACCGTCCACGGTCCAGGAGGCGTTCGTGAGCGCGACCTTCCCCGCGATCTCAGGCCCCGCTGCGGCAATGGCGGCAGCCTCAGGCGCATGCCCTCGGCCTTCGTTTGCAAGATAGGCCCGCAGGGCGTCCTCAGGCGATGCGAAGTCGGCCACCTGCACGGTCGCAATGCAGCCGAGCTTGCCATCCTCGAGGATCGCGAAGCGGGCGTTCGTACCCCCGATATCGGCCAACAGGATCGATGACGCTCTGTCCACGGCCTTTCCGCCTGAGGCTGCCATCATCTTCATAGATTACTTCATCGGCACCGACCAAACGAGCGGCTCGCGCTTCAGGGGGCGGAGACACTATGCTGCTAGCCCTGCCTGCACGGCGTGGCGGCACTTCCGCGCCGGCCGAGCCCGGCGATAGGCTGGGGCAAAGCAAGAAAGGACGCTCGATGCGTGCCAACCGGGTAATGATCACGACGCCGGGCCCGCCCGAGGTGTTGCGCTATGGGCCTTACGAGCTCGCGGCACCCGGGCCCGGCGAGGCTCTCCTCCGTCAGACCGCGATCGGGCTCAACTTCATCGACGTTCAGCATCGCAGCGGCCGCTATCCTCTGCCGCAGTATCCCGCCCCGATCGGCACCGAGGCGGCCGGCATGGTCGAGGCCGTGGGCGCCGGCGTCGACACTTTGGCGCCGGGCGACCGCGTCGCCTATTCCTCGCTCCCCCTCGGCGCCTATGCCGATTTCCGCTGCATCGCCGCGGAGCGTCTCGTGCCGCTGCCCGCGGAGATACCCGACACAACCGCCGCCGGCATCATGACGAAGGGCCTGACCGCGCACTATCTCATCTTCACCACTTATCCCGTCAAAGCCGGCGACACCATCCTGGTCCATGCCGCGGCGGGAGGTGTGGGCAGCATTCTTTGCCAATGGGCGAAGCATCTGGGGGCCACCGTCATCGGCACCGTCGGCAGCGAGGCGAAGGCGGAGTTGGCACGGCGGCAGGGCTGCGATTTCCCGATCCTTTACACGAAACAGGACTTCGCCGGGGCGGTGATGGAGCTCACCCACGGCAAAGGTGTCCCCGTCGTCTACGATTCGGTCGGCAGGGACAGCTTCGAGACGTCGCTCGGCTGTCTCGCACCCCGAGGCCTTCTCGTCTCGTTCGGCACCGCCTCGGGGCCGATCCCGCCCTTCGACCTCTTCCGGCTGAATAGGCTCGGCTCGCTCTATGTCACCAGCCCGGCCTTCGTCACGCACACGAGCGAGCGAGGCGAGCTCCTGGAGCGGGCGCGGCAGCTCTTCGGCGCGCTTGCAGCCGGCATCTTGCGGGTCGAGATCGGCCGGGCCTACCCTCTCTCGCAGGCCCAGCGCGCGCATGCGGAGCTCGAGGCGCGCAAGACGACCGGCAGCAATATCTTGCTGCCTTGAGCCGGCTCGCGGAGTGCTAAAGAGAGGGGAGCTTCACGCAATGGTCAAGCGCTCGCCCGCATCCGTCTTTTCCGTGCCGACGACGGTTTGTCTCGTGATCGCGATCGCTGTTGCCGCCCTCTTTTGGCGCTCGCTCGCCAGTGCGGTCGCCGAAGTGATCGTCGACATCTTCGTGGCGGTCGTTCGCTTCTTCGTTGCGGTCGTCGGCCTCTTCCCTAATCCGTTCTAGCCGTTACTCCGTTGTGCAGAGAGGTGCGCCGCGGCGAAAGACCCAGGGACGCTGCGGCCGAAGCCGCCGTCAGCCAAGCCGGACGACGATGTAGCATAGCAACAGGACGGTAATGAGAGGCGCCAAGGCGGCCAAAACATAGGGGT
>DATEQI010000348.1:0-8810 GCA_035272805.1 Alphaproteobacteria bacterium
GATGGGGATCGCCTACGAGAGTGCGCTCCTGACCGCTGCCGTCGTCTTCCTCCTCGCGGTCGCGACGATCTTCCAATATCTCATGGGGGTGACGGGGGTGCCGGCGATGCTCGGCCGGCTCTTGGCCCCGCTCGCGGCCGCCCATTGGCTCTTCCTCGGCGGGGTGGCGCTCATGACCATGCTCTTCGGCATGGTGCTCGAGGGCCTGCCGGCGGCGGTGGTGCTCATCCCGGTCGTCTTCCCCATAGCAAGCAAGCTCGGCATCAACCCCATCCATTTCGATATCGTGCAGACCGCCGCGGTGGGCATCGGCCTCTTCCTGCCGCCGATGGGGGTGGGGCTCCTGATGGCGCTGCGCTTCGCGAACGTCTCGGTCGGGCGCCACGCGCGCTCGTACTGGCCCTATCTCCTGGCCCTTCTCGTCGGGCTCGCGCTCATCATCGCGATCCCGGAGCTCAGCCTCTTCCTGCCGCGCAGTGCCGGCATGGTGCGCTGACTTCCGCGCCGAATCGATTATCCTCACGCGCCGTTGCAGCCCCTCAGGGAGAAGCAATCATGGAGGTACGTGCCGCCGTCGCCCATAAGCCGGGAGCCCCGCTCAGCATCGAGACGGTGAGCCTCGATGGCCCGCGCGCGGGCGAGGTGCTGGTCGAGATCAAGGCGACGGGCATCTGCCACACCGACGCCTATACCCTCTCGGGTGCCGATCCCGAAGGCCTCTTCCCCGCCATCCTCGGGCACGAGGGAGCCGGCGTGGTCGTCGAGGCCGGCCCCGAGGTCGCGAGCTTGAGGGAGGGCGATCACGTCATTCCGCTCTACATTCCGGAATGCCGCCAGTGCGAATACTGCTTGAGCCGCCGCACCAACCTCTGCCAGGCCGTGCGCGAGACGCAAGGGAAAGGCGTCATGCCCGACGGCACCAGCCGCTTCTCGCTCCAAGGCGAGAAGCTCCACCACTACATGGGCACCTCCACCTTCGCGAACTTCACCGTGGTGCCGGAGATAGCACTCGCCAAGATCCGCGCCGACGCGCCCTTCGACAAGGTCTGCTACATCGGCTGCGGGGTCACGACCGGCATCGGGGCGGTGATCAACACCGCCAAGGTCGAGCCGGGGGCGAACGTGGTCGTCTTCGGCCTCGGCGGCATCGGGCTCAACGTCGTGCAAGGGGCGCGCATGGCGGGCGCCGACATGATCATCGGTGTCGACCTCAACCCCGGGCGCCGGGCCCTTGCCGAGAAATTCGGCATGACGCACTTCGTCAATCCCAAGGAGGTCGCGGGCGACCTCGTGCCCTATCTCGTGGCCCTCACCAAGGGCGGGGCCGACTACAGCTTCGAGTGCATCGGCAACGTCGAGTGCATGCGCCAGGCGCTCGAGTGCTGCCACAAGGGCTGGGGGACGAGCGTCATCATCGGGGTGGCGGGGGCCGGCCAGGAGATCAGGACCCGCCCCTTTCAGCTCGTCACCGGCCGCGTGTGGAAGGGGACCGCCTTCGGCGGCGCCAGGGGCCGGAGCGACGTGCCGCGCATCGTCGATTGGTACATGGAGGGGAAGATCAAGATCGACGAGCTCATCACCCACCGCTTGACGCTCGAGCGCATCAACCACGGCTTCGAGCTCATGCACAAGGGCCAATCGATCCGCAGCGTCGTCGTCTACTGAGGCGGCCTGAATATCCAGTGGATGTCCTCGTCCTGAGGAGGGCCGCAGGCCCGTCTCGAAGGATGAGGAAATCCGCTCAATGCCAAATGCGATTTTTTCGCCTCAAGGGACGCTTTGCGGGCTCGCCTTTTCCTCTTCCTCGACCGCGGCGGGTGCTTCGCCTTCGGCCGATGCCTTGCGCAGGCGCTCGCGCGCCCGGTGCACGGCCTTCTCGAGCTCGTCGTTGCTGCAAAGCCCGAGCAGCACCGGGCTCTGGGCACGGATATTGGGCGTGTTCCAGTGGCTGCGGTCGCGCACCGCCTGGATGGTGTTCTTGGTGGTGCCGACGAGCTTGGTGATCTGGGCGTCGGCGAGCTCCGGGTGGTTCTTCAAGAGCCAGGCGATCGCGTCCGGCCGGTCGCTGCGTTTGGCGACCGGCGTGTAGCGCGCCCCCTTGGTGCGCGCCTCGGGCAGCGGGATCGACGGCTTGGCGAGTTGCAGGCGGTAATTGGGGTCGGCCTGGCCCTTGGCGATCTCCTCCTTGGCGAGCTGGCCGTTGGCGACCGGATCGAGGCCCTGCATGCCGCCCGCCACCTCGCCGTCGGCGATGGCCTGCACCTCGAGCTCGTGGAGCCCGCAGAACTCGGCGATCTGCCTGAAGGTCAAGGTGGTGCTCTCGACGAGCCAAACGGCCGTGGCCTTGGGCATGAGCGGTTGCGCCATCGTTCCTCCTCGCGTTTTTGCTTGTCTCGGGGTGGGGCGCTCCCGCAACAAGGGGGCGCCGCCGGGCGGCCACCTCAGCCGGGCCGCGGGCGCATGGGTCCACCCGGCTTATATAGGGACTTCTTCCGGGACGCAAACGGCTCGCACGGCGGAAAGTGGCGCTATTTCAGACCGTCAGCATGATCTTGCCGATATGGGCGTTCGTTTCCATGAGGCGGTGGGCTTGAGCCGCGTCCTTGAGGGGAAAGCTCTTGAAGATGACGGGTTTGACCTTGCCCGCTTCGATGAGCGGCCAGACCTCGCTCAGCAAAGCCGCGGCGATGCGGCCCTTCTCCTCGATCGCGCGCGCGCGCAAGGTCGAGCCCGTGAGGGTCAAGCGCTTGAGCATGAGGGGGGCGAGGTCGATCTCGACCTTGGCGCCGCGCAGGAAGGCGATCTGGACCACGCGTCCGTCCGGTGCGGAGAGCTTGATGTTCTTCGCCGCATAGTCGCCGCCCACCATGTCGAGGATGACGTCGACCCCCTTGCCGCCGGTCGCTTTCATCAGCGCCTCGACGAAATCCTCGCTTCTGTAGTCGACGCACTTCTCGGCACCGAGTTTCTCGCAGGCCTGGCATTTCGCCGCCCCGCCCGCGCTCGCGAAGACGCGGGCGCCGCGCGCCTTGGCGAGCTGGATCGCGGTCGTGCCGATGCCGCTCGCCCCACCGTGGACGAGGAAGCTCTCGCCCGCCTTGAGGCGGCCGCGCTCGAAGACGTTGGTCCACACCGTGAAGAAGGTCTCGGGCAGTGCCGCCGCCTCGACCATGTCGAGGCCCTTGGGTACGGGGAGGCATTGGGGAGAGGGCGCGGCCGCATATTCGGCGTAGCCGCCGCCGGCAAGCAGAGCCGTCACCGGGTCGCCCGGCTTCCAGCCGGCGACGCCCGCGCCGAGCCCCACGACGGTGCCGGCGATCTCGAGCCCGGGGATGTCCGAGGCGCCGGGTGGGGGATTGTAGTGGCCTTGGCGCTGGAGCACGTCGGGACGGTTGACGCCGGCCGCCGCCACCTTGACCAGAAGCTCGCCCGCTCCCGCTATCGGCAGCGGGCGGGTTGCTGCTACGAGCGCTTCGGGGGCGCCGAAGGCCTTGATCTCGATCGCGGTCATGGTCTTGGGCAGCATGTCGGACATGGCGCTTGATCCAATCTGGCTGGAGCGAGGGGCGGCGATGCCGGGCTATGAGAGAGCCGCTCTCCTCTAGTATGTTGAGCCCCGGCTGACAAGCATCTTCAGCGCAAGAGGTGCGGCCATGGACATCGAGGATCTCGAGCCCCGCAAGACCAAGCCCAAGCCCAAGAATCTCGATCCGCTCTCGGTCGACGAGCTCGAGGACTATATCCGCGAGCTCGAGGCGGAGATCGCGCGCGTCAAGGGCGAGATCGCGAAGAAGTCCGCGCACCTCAATGCGGCCGCGGCGTTCTTTAAGCCGTCGTCGGGCGGTTAGAGCGTGATCATGTCAAGTCGAACCCTCTTATCGTCGCCCCTGCGAAAGCAGGGGCCCAGGAGAACCGCACGTTGCGCGTCCTGGGTTCCCGCTTTCGCGGGAACGACGACGATCTATGACTCGATTTGAACCGATAACGCTCTAGTGTCGCCATTCGGAAGTTCGTCCCACCCGGAGATTACCGTCATTGCGAGCGCAGCGAAGCAATCCAGGGCGCTGGGTGCGAAAATCTCTCTGGATTGCTTCGTTGCCCTTCGGGCGCCTCGCAATGACGAGTGTTTTCCGGATATGGTGAATTTCAGAACCAGCACACTAGGTCCTAGGGCGGCGTCCGATATAGAGGAGCCAGCCGAGCGGCCCCAGCAGCAAGACGATCACGAGCCAGCCGAGGCGGGGACCGAAGGGGCATCGCGCCCCCTCCGGCGGCAGCCACGGCCCGCTCCGCGGGGAGAGCGCCACATGAAGCACGGGTGCGACGAAGAGAAGGATGAAGGCCAACCAGAAGAGGAGCGGGCTCATCCGCGGCATTCTGGCGGAGTGCTTCCCGGCTGTCATCGCAGAATACGCGTAGAACGGCACCTCATGCCGGCATGAGCACATAGGTACCTCGCGCCCTTCGCAGCCGGGCTTGCGCGATGCCGATCCGATCGAGTGCGCTTGAAACCGCGTTATCGGACTGCTACACCGAGCCACGTTCAGCGCAGCCGGAAGCCTTGGAAATTCCCCGCCCCGCCACCCCCTCGAGGTGACCCGCCATGGAACTCGCCATGCTCTCCGCCGCCCGCATGGCGGCCCTCTTCCGCAAGAGGAAGCTCTCGCCCGTCGAGGCGACGAAGGCGGCACTCGCCCGCATTGCAGGGCATAACGGCAGGCTCAATGCCTTCATTCTGGTGGACGAGAAGGGTGCGCTGGCCGCGGCACGGCGCGCCGAGGGGCGCTACGCCAAGGGCGAGGCGCTGAGTGCCGTCGACGGTGTCCCGGCCAGCATCAAGGACCTGCTCTTGACCAAGGGCTGGCCGACCTTGCGCGGCTCTAAGGCCCTCTCGCCCGACCAGCCGTGGCTCGAGGATGCGCCGGCGGTCGCGCGCCTGCGCGAGGCGGGGGCGGTGCTGCTCGGCAAGACGACGACGCCCGAGTTCGGCTGGAAGGGGGTGACGGACAGTCCCTTGACCGGCATCACGCGCAACCCGTGGAACCCCAAGATGACCCCCGGCGGGTCGAGCGGCGGGGCCGCGGTGGCGGCGGCCACCGGCATGGGTGCCCTTCACCTCGGCACCGACGGCGGCGGCTCGATCCGCATTCCCGCGGGCTTTTGCGGCATCTTCGGCTTCAAGCAGAGCTGGGGTCGCGTTCCCGCCTATCCGCCGAGCCCGTTCCAGACGCTCGCCCACGTCGGCGCCATGACGCGGACCGTCGCGGATGCGGCGATGCTCCTGACCATCCTCGCCCGCCCCGACAGCCGCGACGTCTACGCCCTTCCCCATGACGGCGCCGATTATTGCAAGGGGCTCGGAGGCGGGATCAAGGGCCTCAGGGTTGCCTTTGCGCCGACGCTCGGCGGCCGCCACGTCGAGCCCGAGGTGGCGGAGCTGGTCGCCAAGGCGGCCAAGGGCTTGCGCGCGCTCGGCGCCCGCGTCGAGGAGGCGAGGCCCGAGCTCGGCGACTATGGCCCGGTGTTCCAGACTTTCTGGTTCGCAGGTGCCGCGAGCCTCATGAGCCAGTTCTCGCCGGAGCAGAAGCGGCTCATGGATCCGGGCCTGGTTGCCACGGGGGAGGCGGGGACGAAAATCACGCTCCCGGACTACTTCGCCGCGGTCAAGGCGCGCGAGGCGATGGGTCTGGCAATGGCCAAGTTCCACGAGCGCTACGATCTCCTGGCGCTGCCGACCCTCCCGCTCCCGGCGTTCGAGGCCGGCCGGCTCACGCCCGCGACTGAGAGTAGGGAGGGCTGGGTCGATTGGACGCCCTTCACCTATCCTTTCAATCTCACCAAGCAGCCCGCCGCGACCGTGCCGTGCGGCCTCACCAGCGCTGGCCTGCCGGCCGGGCTGCAGATCGTCGGCCGCCTCTATGACGATATGACGGTGCTGCGCGCGGCCGCCGCCTTCGAGGCGGCGCATCCCTGGCCGATGCCGCAAATCTGAGACAAGACGGGCCATGCGCATCGCCCTCGATCCGCGCACGGCGCTGCCCCTCGATGCCGATGCCGCGACGCTGGCCGGCCGGGCCTGGGTCCCCGGCGCCCCCGGCGGGCCGTCGCCGGTGCTCATACGGCCCGATCGGGTGGTCGACGTCGGCGCGAGCTTTGCCACGCTGGCCGAGCTGATGGCGGAGCCCGATCCGGCGACGGCACTCCGCGAGGCGGCGCGCGCCGCCCCCGCGATCGGCACCACATCTGCCATCCTCAGCAATTCGTCCGCCGACGCGCGCGATCCGCAGAAGCCCTTCTTCCTGGCTCCTTGCGATCTTCAGCCGGTCAAGGCTTGCGGCGTCACCTTTGCGGCGAGCCTGCTCGAGCGCGTCATCGAGGAGCACGCGCGCGGCAATCCCGCGGAAGCGGAGGAGATCCGGCGCAAGGTCACCGCCGCGATCGGCAGCGACCTCGCCCGCGTCAAGCCGGGCTCCGCCGAGGCCGCGCGCCTCAAGGCGCTCCTCATCGAGCGCGGCCTGTGGTCGCAGTATCTGGAAGTGGGCATCGGACCGGATGCGGAGGTGTTCTCCAAGGCCCCGCCGATGGCGTCGGTCGGCACCGGCGCCGAGATCGGCATCCATCCGAAGTCGTCGTGGAACAACCCGGAGCCGGAGGTCGTCCTCGTCGTGAGCCCGCGCGGCGCTATCGTGGGGGCAACACTCGGGAACGACGTGAACCTGCGCGATTTCGAGGGCCGCAGCGCGCTCCTCCTCGGCCGCTCGAAGGAGAACAACGCCTCCTCGGCGATCGGTCCCTTCGTGCGTCTCTTCGACGCGCATTTCGGGCTCGATGACGTGCGCGGAATCGAGGTGGCGCTCAAGGTCGAGGGCGACGACGGCTTCGTGCTCGAGGGCAAGAGCTCGATGCGCGAGATCAGCCGCGACCCCGCCGATCTCGTGGCGCAGACCATCGGCCAGCACCACCAATACCCGGACGGCGTGCTCCTCTTCCTCGGCACCATGTTCGCGCCGACCAAGGACCGGGAGGTACCGGGCCAGGGCTTCACCCACAAGCTCGGCGACCTCGTGACGATCTCGACCGCAAGCCTCGGCGCGCTCGTCAACCGGGTCAATCACACGAGCAAGGTCGGGCCCTGGGACTTCGGCCTCGCGGCTCTCATGCGCAACCTCAAGGCGCGCGGCCGGCTCTAGGCGGGGCCAAGGCGCGGGAAGCGGAAGGCGGGAAGGGGGGTCTGCTATTGGTAACTATTTCTTTACGGTTACGCGGTTAAGTTGCGAGCGTCGGGTCGGATGAGTGAACCCTCCCCGGAGCTTGTCCAACCTGCATTGACGCCTCCCTGTTCAACTCGAGCCGCGCCAGTCGCGGCTCTTTTTTTGCTGCGTCGGCAGGCGCCGAGCGATGCGCCCCCTAGAGCGGCAGGTGCGGGCCGCAGCCGCTGGGGCTCCGGGACCTTGGGGCAACGGCCTTCAGCAGGCGAAATGTGGGCGCGCGACTTCGGAAAGATTTTCTGAAGTGTTAGAAATTTTCTTACAGATATACTAGTAACATTTTATACATTTTTTATTATTTAGACTTACAGCACCATGTAAAACGAGATGAACAATTATTTGTGTCATTTTGCATAAAGTGAAATTACATCCCGAGCTGCTCCTTCCGTTCGGCCGAGTCGCGGCGAATTCCCATTTTATGCTTGTCATGGGCATCGGATTCATTTAGAAGGCGACCCGATGCGAATTGCGAGCGACTTCCCCAACCAGCGGGAGCGATCCCCTCGGGCCTCATTTGGCGGCCCTGCGCTCATGGTCCTCGCGGCCTGGTGTGCCATGTTGCTGCCTGGGTCGGCCATGGCAGAGCAGCACCAGGTTCAATATGCTCTCCTGCCGCCGGCGCTGTTGCACGGCAAGGGAATGCTGCCCCTGCCATCGCCCGACGCAGACGTCGAAGCCGTGGCCCCCGCCACGACGGGCCGCAATTTCGGCAAGACGCAGGCCCAGCCGCGAAGCGCGCGCGCGCCGGCTCACGCGCGCGGCGCTGCGACAGGTGCCAGACGTCCGCTCGCTACGCTCGGCAGCCGCGATTGGCTTGCCGGGCTCGGCGCCTGGGGCCGCGGGCTTCGTGCGGAGGCGGCCGAGGCGTTCGCAAGGGTGGCCCGCTCCTCCTCCGGGCCAGCGGCGCTGCGCAGCGCTTTCTGGGCCGCGCGGGCTTACGCGGCCGCGGGCGATAGGAAGGCATCGCTGGATTGGTTCGTCCGCGCTGCCCAAGCGCCCGATAGCCTTTACGGCATGCTTGCCCTTTACAGCCTCGACGCGCTCCCCACCTTTGCCTGGAGCGCACCTGCGCCCATGGACGGCGAGATCGCCGAGCTTGGCCAAGAGCCCGCGGTGCGCGGCGCCCTGGCCTTGCTCGAGGCTGGCAGGCACGATCAGGCCGAGCTGCTGCTGCGCCGCACCGCAGAGCGCCTCTCCCCGCGCAAGAATGGCGCCATGCTCGCCCTTGCCCTGCAACGCGACCTGCCGAGCCTGGCGATGCATTGCGCGGCGCGCGAGGTCGAGCTCGGGGGGGAGCGCATCTATGCGGGACTTTATCCCGTGCCGCCCTGGCAGCCGGAGGGCGGCTTCACGGTCGACCGCGCGCTTGTCTATGCCATCGTCCGTCACGAATCGCATTTCATTCCCGAAGTCCACAACCCCTCGGGTGCGACGGGATTGCTGCAGCTGATGCCGCAGACCGCCCGCGCCGTGGCGCCGGAATGGACCATCCGCCGCCTGGCCGAGCCCGCCACCAACATTGCGATCGGCCAGCGTCTCATC
>DATEQI010000349.1:0-11217 GCA_035272805.1 Alphaproteobacteria bacterium
CTCATGCGCGACTTGCGCGGCATGGGCGAGACGAATGCGGTCGCGGCGTTGCGGCGCGGCTTCAGCCGTCGCACGACGCTGCTGCGCGCGGCGGCGCTCTACGAGGAGCGCTTTGCCGGTTCGGATGGGCGTATTCCCGCGACCTTCGAGGTCATTTACCTGACTGCCTGGGCGCCGCACGGCTCGCAGCAGAAGCCGCTCAGGCCCGGCAGCGCTGCGGCTCGGCTGGCGGCAGCACTCGACAGCGAGGAACGGCCTGCAGGTGATAAAGTCCCGCGCGGCGCAGGGTGATGCCGGCTTGTTGACCTAGGTCAATGCAAAAAGGCGACGGCGAGCTTAGCCTTAACGTGGGGTAGGCGCCTTATGCGGGCGCACAGCTTGCGAGGCGCATATGGAAAAGGCTGCATTCTTCTTTCTGCTGGCGATCTCGCTCGCGCTCCCTGCTCTCGCACAAGAGAGCAATATTAAGGGCGATCCGGCACGGGGCTACACTCTCGCGCAGCGTTGGTGCTCGGATTGTCATCTCCTCAAGGGGGAGAACCGGGCCGTTCAAGGCATTCCGCCTTTCCAGGCGATCGCGCGAGACCCGAGCAAGACGCCGGATTATCTGCGGGCCTTCCTTGTCAAGCCGCACGGGTCTATGCCGCCCCTCGAGCTCGACCGGCGCCAGATCGAGGACATCATCGCCTATATCGGATCGTTGCGGGCGCCCTGAGAGAGCCCGGCCGCGTCGCCCTCTACAAGGCGGCGGCTCCCTGCGGAGTGCCGATGCTCACCTTATCACTTCAATGGCAATCCCGAGGGATCTCGGGAGTTTCTGCCAGGCCCGGTCGGCGGTGAGCGCCGTGACGCCCCTGTGCCGCGCGAGCGCCAGGCACGCGCGATCGCCGAGCGACAGTCCCGCCGCCTTCGTCGCCGGCAGGAGCATCGCGGCGCCATAGGCCAATTCCTCGTCGAAGACAACCCGCTCGATCTGTAACGAATCGAGCACGAGGTGTATGTCCCGCTCGGCCACCCCGTTGCGCGCGTAATTTCCAGCCACTTCCGCGAGTGTTACCGTGGTCATGGCCGACCCGGCGAGTGCCGCCCGAACCTTGTCGCCGCCTCGTTCGTCAAGGAGCATGGCAAGCAGCGCCGAAGCGTCGAGCACGACGCCGGTCATTCGCGCTCGGCCTCGCGGTGGCGCTCAGCGATAAAATCATCCACGGAGAATTTCGACTTTCCCCTCAAGAGGCGGCGCGATAGCGCCTGCGCCCGCGTGACCGCTTCATCAAGCGTGACGATCCGCATCTCGCGGCCGTCGAGCTCGATCACAACATTGCCGCCGCGCTCGAGCCCGACGGCCTTGCGGAATCCCGCCGGCAAGCTGAGGCGCCCGGAGGCGGAAACTTTGGCGTGTGCATATTTCATGGCGTAATTCCAAATTGAGCCATAAATCTAAGATTATGCCCTGAGGCAGCCTCAAGGCAAGGCATATCACGGTAGTGTCCCGGTTTGAAATTCGGCAAGCGGAAGTGAGGCCCGCTTCTCCTCTCCTCCTTCAGGAGGAGAGGAGGGGCCCATCGCGAAGCGATGGGGAGGTGAGGAGGGCGAGCGTGGCGAGCTCCTGCGGGCGATGGCGTGTCTCGCACCGCTACCTCCTCACCCCGACCCTCTCCTCCTGAAGGAGGAGAGGGAGCTCGCGCCGTTTCAGGCCGGAAAAATTCAAACTGCGACAGTATCCATATCCGGCCCTGGGGTTGCCCTTGGCTACAGCAGCTCCTGCAGCACCGGGATGAGGGGCGCGTCCGCGGGCGGCATGGGGTAGTTGCGCAAGTCCGCGGGGCGCACCCACTTGAGGCGCTGGCCCTCCTTCGCGCGCGCGCTCCCCTTCCACACCCGGCACACGAAGAGCGGCATCAGGAGGTGGAAGCGCTCGTAGCGGTGGGACGCGAAGGCGAGCGGGGCGAGGCAGCTCTCCGCCGTGTCGATGCCGAGCTCCTCGCGGAGCTCGCGCACGAGGGCCGCCTCGGGCGACTCGCCGTCGTTGATCTTGCCGCCGGGGAACTCCCAGAGGCCCGCCATGCACTTCCCCGGCGGGCGCTCGGCGAGGAGCACGCGGCCGTCGCGATCGACGAGGGCTGCCGCCACCACCAGCACGAGCGGGAGGGGCCCGGCCGGCGACTCGTCCGCGTCGGCGCAGCCGCTCATGGTGCCGCGTCAGCTACGATAGCTGCCATTGATGTCGATGTAGCGGTGGGTGAGATCGCAGCTCCACACCGTGGCGCGGGCGCGCCCGACGCCGAGATCGACCGCGATATGGATTTCGCGTCCCGCCATGTGGCGCGCCACCGGCGCCTCGTCGTAGCCCTCGACCGGCCCGCCCTTCTCGGCAATGCGCACGCCGCCTATGGCGATTGCGAGACGGTCGCGCTCCGCCCGCTCGCCGGCCTTGCCGACCGCCATGACGATGCGGCCCCAGTTGGCGTCGCCCGCCGCGAGCGCTGTCTTGACGAGCGGCGAGTTGCCGATGGCGAGCCCGACGCGCCGGGCGGCCCGTGCCGAGACCGCACCGCTTATCGCGATGGTGACGAACTTCTCCGCGCCCTCGCCGTCGCGCACGATCTGCTGGGCGAGGTCGACCATGACCTCGTCGAGCGCGCGGCGGAAATCCTTGAGCCGCGGATCGCGCGCGCGGCTCACGCGCTTATGCTTGGCCTTCGCGGTCGCGATGAGGAGTGCTGTGTCGCTCGTCGAGGTATCGCCGTCCACCGTGATCGAATTGAAGGAGCGCTCGTTGCTGGCCGCGAGCAGCTCCTGCAGCACCGCTGCCGGGATCGCCGCATCGGTGAAGATGAAGGCGAGCATCGTCGCCATATCGGGTGCGATCATGCCCGAGCCCTTGGCGAATCCGTTGATGGTGACAGCTGTGCCGTCGATCGAGGCCCGCCGCGTGGCGCCCTTGGGGAAGGTGTCGGTGGTCATGATCGCCCGTGCCGCCTGCGGCCAGCCGCTCGTCGCAAGTGCCGTCAATGCCGCAGGCAATGCCGCCACGATCTTTCCCGCGGGCGGCGGCTCGCCGATCACCCCGGTCGAGGCGATATAGACCTCGCGCACATGGCAGCCGACCAGCCGCGCCATGGCCTCGGCGGTCTCCTCGACCACCTTGCGGCCGCGCTTTCCGGTGAAGGTATTGGAATTCCCCGAATTGACCACGAGCGCCCGCGCCTTCCCGCGCGGAAGGCAGGCGCGGCACCATTCGACCGGTGCTCCGGCCGTGAGCGAGCGGGTGAAGACCCCCGCCACCGTGGTGCCGGGATCGAGAACCGCGACCAAGAGGTCGCTGCGGTCCTTGTAGCGGATGCCGCAGGCGGCGGCGGCGAGCCGCACGCCGGCGATCGGCGGCAGGTCCGGGAAGCGAGTTGGAGCAAGCGGAGAGCGCTCGGGCATGCTGTCCTCGTCTCGTGCCTCACGGCGGGAGCGTTCGGCCGGGCGTCCGCCACGGCGGACCGGGGGCGGCCTATTCCTTCTTTGGCTCGGCGCCGCCCTTCTTCTCGTCTCCTTCGGTCTTGGGCGAGCCGTCCGCGTTGAAGCGCGCGATTGCGGCCTTCCCGCGCAGGTCGTTGACGATTTCCGTGATCATGTCGCGGCTCGCCTCGCGCTCGAGCTCGTCCTTTTGCTCCTCGAAGGTAGGCGGGGTGGATTGGCGCACCTCCTCGACCTTGATCACGTGCCAGCCGAACTGGGTCTTGACCGGCGCCTCCGTGTATTGACCCACCTTGAGCGCGAAGGCGGCATCCGCGAACTCGGGCACCACGTCGCCGCGCTTGATGAAGCCGAGATCGCCGCCTTTGGCCGCGGAGGGACCGCTCGAGCTCTTCTTCGCGAGCTCGGCGAAATCGGCCCCGCCCTTGAGCTCCTTGATCACCGCCTTGGCCTCGTCCTCGCTTTTCACGAGAATGTGGCGGGCATGTACTTCGGGCTCCGGCGGGTTCGTCTTGACGTACTCCTCGTAGCGCTTCTTGAGCACGTCGTCCGTGAGCTTTGCCTTGACCGCGCGCGTGAGATACACGCTTTGAATGACCTGGTCCTCGAGCCGCACCAAGCGCGCCTTGACCTCTTGATCCGTGGCCAAGCCTTGCGCGCGGGCCGCCGCGACGAGCAGCTTGCCGTCGATGAGCCGCTCGAGCAGGGCCGGGTAGACGATCTCGAAGGGAAAGGACTGGTATTGCTGGGGCAAATCCTGCCGCGCCGCCTCGACGTCCGAGCGGTGGATCTCGGTGCCGTTGACGGTCGCCACCACCGGGTCGGCGGTTTTCCCGCCGGCGGCGGCCGGAGGGGCGCTGGAAGTTTGCGCCTCGGCCGCGGAGGCAAAGGCTGCGATTGCCAGCGTGCCAAGGAGGGCAACCGCGCGTGCCGCCAGGGCGGAATGGGAAAACATCGACGCACCTCCAATGGGACGGCGGGAGCCTCGCTCTCGGGCACCCCGCCGTCCGACGTGGTGCCCTTCATACCGCGAAATGCGGCTCGATAATGCACAAAGCGCCCCGAGGCACAAGAAAAGCTTAGCGGCGCGCCCGACGGGCGCCTTCGCAGCACCCCGCGCAAGAGATACGCGCAAGCGCTTCCCCGCATGCGCAGCGCCCCGAGCGCCGCCGCTGCCGGCGCCCAAATCATTGACAGCTACGGCCGAGCCCCCTATCTGTGCTGCGGGCCCGCGCCGTGCGGTAGGGGCCCTTTGTCTGTCCGCCTTCGAGGACCGCCCCATGTTCGGCGCCATCGCCCGGAAGCTGTTCGGCTCCGCCAACGCGCGTTTCGTAAAGAGCCTGCTGCCGCATGTCGACGAGATCAACACGCTCGAGCCCGAGCTCGAGAAGCTCTCGGACGCCGAGCTGCGCGCGCGCACGGACATGCTCAAGGGGCGCCTTGCGGCCGGCGAGCGCCTCGATGACATCCTCCACGAGGCCTTCGCCACCGTGCGCGAGGCGGCCAAGCGCACCCTCGGCCAGCGCCACTTCGACGTGCAGCTCATGGGCGGGATCGTGCTCCACCGCGGCATGATCTCCGAGATGAAGACGGGCGAAGGCAAGACGCTGGTCTCGACCCTCGCCGCCTATCTCAATGCGCTGGCCGGCAAGGGCGTGCACATCGTCACGGTCAACGACTATCTGGCGCGCCGCGACTCCGAGTGGATGGGCCAAATCTACAGCTTCCTCGGCCTCTCCGTCGGCTGCATCGTGCACGGGCTCAGCGACGAGGAGCGGCGCGCGCAGTACGCCTCCGACATCACCTACGGCACCAACAACGAGTTCGGCTTCGACTATCTGCGCGACAACATGAAGTTCCGGCTGGACGACATGGTCCACCGCGCCTTCAACTACGGCATCGTCGACGAGGTCGACAGCATCCTCATCGACGAGGCGCGCACGCCGCTCATCATCTCGGGTCCCGCCGAGGACAGCTCGGAGCTCTACATCAAGGTCAACGCGCTCATGCCGCACTTGGTGCCCGAGGATTACGAGAAGGACGAGAAGGCGCGGGCGGTGACCCTCACCGAGGCGGGCGTCAACCACGTGGAGGAGCTGGCGCGCGAGGCGGAGCTCTTGAAGAACGGCGGACTCTACGACATCGCCAACATCTCGGTGCTCCACCACGTCAACCAGGCGCTCCGCGCCCACAAGCTCTTCCAGCGCGACACCGACTACATCGTCAAGGGCGGCAAGGTCGTCATCATCGACGAATTCACCGGCCGCATGATGGAGGGCCGGCGCTATTCCGACGGGCTGCACCAGGCGCTCGAGGCGAAGGAAGAGGTCGAGGTGCAGACCGAGAACCAGACGCTCGCTTCCATCACCTTCCAGAACTACTTCCGCATGTATCCCAAGCTCGCGGGCATGACGGGCACCGCGATGACCGAGGCCGAGGAGTTCGCCGACATCTACAAGCTCGAAGTCGTCGAGATTCCGACCAACCTGCCGTGCGTGCGCAATGACATGGACGACGAGGTCTATCGCACGGCGCGCGAGAAGAACGAGGCGATCATCGACACCATCATGGAGGCGCAGGCCCGCAAGCAGCCCATGCTCGTCGGCACGGTCTCCATCGAGAAGTCGGAGCTCCTCTCCGAGATGCTCAAGAAACGCAAGGTGCCGCACCAGGTGCTCAACGCCCGCTACCACGAGCAGGAGGCCTACATCATCGCGCAGGCCGGCCGGCCGGGTGCGGTCACCATCGCCACCAACATGGCGGGCCGCGGCACCGACATCCAGCTCGGCGGCAACGTCGAGATGCGGGTCAAGCAGGAGCTCGGCTCGATCGCGGACGAAAGCCTGCACAAGGCGAAGGAGGAGGAGGTGCGCGCCGAAGTGGCGGGCGCCAAGGAGATCGTGATCCAGGCGGGCGGCTGCCTCGTCGTCGGCACGGAGCGCCACGAGAGCCGGCGCATCGACAACCAGCTGCGCGGCCGCTCCGGCCGCCAGGGCGATCCGGGGGCCTCCAAATTCTTCCTCTCGCTCGAGGACGACCTCATGCGCATTTTCGGCTCCGAGCGCATGGATGGGATGTTGCAGAAGCTCGGCCTCAAGGAAGGCGAGGCCATCACCCACCCTTGGATCAACAAGGCGCTCGAGAAGGCGCAGCAGAAGGTCGAGGCGCGCAACTTCGACATCCGCAAGAACCTGCTGCGCTTCGACGATGTGATGAACGACCAGCGCAAGGTCATCTACGAGCAGCGCCGCGAGCTCATGCAGACCGACGAGGTGGCGCAGATGGTCGAGGACATGCGCAAAGACGTGATCCGCGCGACCGTCTCCCGCTTCATCCCCGAGCATTCCTATCCCGAGCAATGGGACACCAAGGGCCTGCACGAGGAGACGTTGCGCCTGCTCGGCCTCGATCTTCCCTTCGACTCCTGGGCGAAGGAGGAGGGACTTTCCGACAGCGAGGTTCTCGAGCGGATCGAGAAGGCGTCGGGCGACAAGATGGCCGAGAAGGTCGGGCAGTACGGCCCGGAGATCATGCGCATGGCGGAGAAGAGCATCCTCCTGCAGCTCCTCGACCAGGTGTGGAAGGACCACCTCCTCTCCCTCGACCACCTGCGCCAGGCGATCGGGCTCCGCGCCTACGGCCAGCGCGATCCGCTCATCGAGTACAAGCGCGAGGCCTTCGCGCTCTTCGAGGACATGCTCGGGCGCTTGCGGGAGACGGTGACGAGCGTGCTCTGCCACCTCGAGCTGCGCATCCAGCAGCCCGAGCAGTTGATGCCGCAGCAGCAACCGCGCCAGCTCCAGGAGCAGCACGACGAGCTCGGCATGTTCGGCGAGGTGCAGGCGACCGGCACCGACGGCGCGCGCCCGCTGCCGGCCGGCCCCATCCTGCGCGGCAGGCAGCCGGGCCCCGAGGCCGGGCCTCCGGTGCCGGGCCTGGTGTGGTTCGCGCCCACCGCGCGCTGGATCAATCGCAACGACAGCGCGAGCTGGGGCAAGGTGCCGCGCAACGCGCCGTGCCCTTGCGGCTCGGGCAAGAAGCACAAGCACTGCCACGGGCGCGTCTGACGACCAGATGTCAGGGATCAGGGATCAGGGATCAGAAGGCTTCTGATACCTGTCATCTTACTTCCGATATCTGGCTCCCCATCTCGAGGAACTTCCCCCTGCGGCGCTGCCTGAGCTGGTTGCCGTCGAGCTTCTCGAGCGCGCGCAGCGCCTCCTCGACCGCGCTGCCGACGGCGGCGATCGCCTTCTCCTTCTCGCGGTGCGCGGCTCCGAGCGGCTCCGGGACGATCTGATCGACGATGCCGAGGCGCAACAGATCCTGGGCGGTAAGCTTGAGCGCCTCGGCCGCCTCCTGCACATGCGCGCCGTCGCGCCAGAGGATCGAGCCGCAGCCTTCGGGCGAGATCACGGAATAGACCGCGTGCTCGAGCATGAGCACCGCATTCGCGACCGCCAGCGCTATGGCGCCGCCCGATCCGCCCTCGCCGATGATGACGCTCACGAGCGGGACGCGAATCTCGAGGCAGGTGACGATGCTCGTGGCGATCGCTTCCGCCTGGCCGCGCTCCTCGGCATCCACCCCCGGATAGGCGCCCGCCGTGTCGACGAGCGTCAAGACGGGCAGCTGGAAGCGATCGGCGAGCTGCATGAGGCGCTGAGCCTTGCGATAGCCCTCGGGCTTGGCCATGCCGAAGTTGTGGCGCAGCCGGCTTTGCGTATCGGCGCCCTTCTCGTGGCCGATGACGACGAGCGAGCGGCCGCGGAAGCGGCCGATTCCGCCCACGATCGCGCGGTCCTCGCCGAAGGCGCGGTCGCCGGCGAGCGGGGTGAAATCCGCGATCAGGCCCTTGACGTAGTCCGAGAAGCGGGGCCGCTCCGGATGCCGCGCGACCTGCACCTTCTGCCATGCCGATAGCCGGCTATAGGTCTGGCGCAGGAGCCGCTCGAGCTTGAGCTGAAGGCGCGCGACCTCCTCGGCGATGTTCAGCTCGGCGCCGTCGCTGACGTGCCTGAGCTCCTCGATCTTGCCCTCGAGTTCCGCGATCGGCTTTTCGAAGTCGAGATACTGATGCATGGCCGAGGCCTTACCTATCACAGCTTCGGCCAACCCGCGACGGCAAAGCGGCGTTTGCGGCTATTTCGCGGCGCCGATCTGCTTTGCCTTCTCGACCAGCACCTGGGCCTGGCGGATGGAGGCGATGTCGATCAGCCTGCCGTCGAGGGAGACCGCACCCTTGCCTGCCTTCTGCGCCTCGGCCATGGCCTCGATGATGCGGCGGGCCTTGCCGAGCTCGGCCTCGCTGGGGCTGAACTCCTCGTTGGCAAGTGCGATCTGGCTCGGATGGATCGCCCACTTGCCCTCGCAGCCGAGGACCGCGGCGCGGCGCGCCTGCGCGCGGAAGCCGTCGGCGTCGGAGAAGTCGCCGAACGGACCGTCGAGCGGCCGCAACCCGTTCGCCCGTGCCGCCACCACGAGGCGCGCGATCGCGTAATGCCACATGTCGCCCCAGTGGCGCTCGCGCCCGCCTCCGGCATCCTTGTCGGTGAGCACGGCATAGTCGGGGTTCGGTCCGCCGATGTTGGTCGTCCGCGCGCGCGTGGATGCCGCGTAATCGGCGACGCCGAAGTGCAGCGACTCGAGCCGCGGGCTCGCCGCCGCGATCGTCTCGACGTTCTGCATGCCGAGTGCGGTCTCGATGATGAGCTCGAAGCCGATGCGCTTCTTCCTCCGCTTGGCCGTCTCGATCTGGCTCACCAGCATGTCGAGCGCGTAGACGTCCGACGGGGTGCCGACCTTGGGGATCATGATGAGGTCGAGCCGCTCCCCCGTCTGCTCGAGCACGTCGACCACGTCACGGTACATGTAATGGGTGTCGAGGCCGTTGATGCGGACCGAGAGGCTCTTGGCTCCCCAGTCGATGCCGTCGATCGCCTGGATGACGTTCTTGCGCGCCGCCTCCTTTTCGTCGGGCGCCACGGCGTCCTCGAGATCGAGAAAGACGACGTCGACCGCCGACGCCGCCGCCTTCTCGAACAGTTTCGGATTGCTGCCGGGGACGGCAAGCTCGCTGCGGTTGAGCCGCGGCCGTGCCTGCTCGACGATCTTGAAGCTCATCCTCGACCTCTCATCGTGGACATCGGCACAGAAAGTTGGGGAGTTTCGCGGGTGCCGGAGATAATTCCGCACCGCGAAAGCGGGGTATGGGCCAATGAAGCCCAAAAGTCAATCGCGCGCGGCGGCTGGTAGTGGGTCACGTTGCCCAAGTCCTCACCCTTCGAGACGCGTCGCAAGCGCGACGCTCCTCAGGATGAGGACTTGGAGCTTGGGTTTCACCTCGTCCTGAGGAGGCCGCGAAGCGGCCGTCTCGAAGGATGAGGTGAAACTGACCCACTCTGGCGGCTTATCCCTGCGGCTCTGCAAGCCGCACAGCCGAGGTTCCTTGCCGGCTTCCATGCTTTGCAATCCAGGAGACAAGCGCGGCTCCCGATGCGCCGACTGAGGCACTAGCGCAATATGTGCAAGAAACGAGAAAAAGTGAGCATCTAGACACGCGACGCGGGAGGCCCTATCATGTTTCTCGCATGTGGGGTTGGCCGCGTTACGGGCGAAGCCTTCCGGGCGAAGACATGGATGCGAACGAATACCTCGAAACGATCCTCGCCGACAGCTACAGGCGGGAGGTTGCTCAAGAAGAGAACCTTGCGAGGAGCCTTCCGTCTTTCGCAACGGCTTTGGCTGTATTGGCGATAGTCCTCGGCGTATTGCGGCCGGCCATTCCCGCCTTGTCTTGGTCGCTCTTTTCTTTAGCGATCTATTCCATTTTGTCGTTCCTGGGCATCTTCGCCTTTCTTGCCGTCCTCTTTCTGCTGCGCGCGCTCTGGCCGCGAAGCTTCGCCTACCTCATGCGCGAGAACGAGCTCAACGCCTACATCAGGAATCTGCGGCGCTACTATCGCCACACGGAGCTCGCGCCCGCCGAGATCGAGGAGGCGATCGCCGCCGATGTGCGCGACGCCATGATCGAGCAATACGCGGAAGGTGCCATTCGCAATCGCGCGAGCAACGCCGAGCGAGCCGGCGCGCGGAGCCGTGCGCTCTCCGCTCTCCTCGCCGCACTCGCCTTCGCGTTCCTGATGATCGCCGCCTTGTTGATCCACGACGGAATGAAAGGACGCCGCGATGTCGGATCGGCCGAACGGGAGTATCGGAGCACTCCGTCACAAGAGCTCCGTGCACGACAAAAGGACCGGCCAGATCTATTACAAGCCGCCGCCGCCGCCGATGCAAAGGGTGCTCAAAGGCGGCTGGCTGCATAGGGAACTGTCGCCGGAGAGCGGCGAGAGCAAGGAAAAAGAGGGCTGAGCCCGGCGGCTCGTGGAAGGCATATTCCCCTCGAGCCCCCACTCGCCCCTCCCGCTCCGCGCCTCAGTCGGCCGAAAGCGCACCCGCGAATTACCATCGTCATTTTCCCCGCTATCGTCTTGGCGGCTTGGCAAGTGGGTGGTGCTCGGTGACGAGGCTCTTGAGGCGCGCCTCGAGCACGTGGGTGTAGATCTGGGTCGTGCTGATGTCCGCGTGGCCCAAGAGGCGCTGCACGCTGCGCAAGTCCGCCCCGCGGCCGAGCAGGTGGCTGGCAAAGGCGTGGCGCAGCACATGGGGCGACACCTTGGCGGGTGCCAGTCCCGCCGAGCCGGCGAGCGCCTTGAGGAGCTGGCCGAGACGGTGGCGCGTCAAATGGCCTTG